>CALCKS010000074.1 GCA_937965895.1 uncultured Campylobacter sp. | reverse complement strand
GAGCCTTTGGCCATCTTGCTTGCGACGCTCTCTATATTTTTCGCTTCGTTGCCGTAGACTAAATCCTCGATGCCCGGAGTAAAGCTATCAAATTTTCTAGTAGCCATGATTCCAAGCGCGTAAGGCACTTTTAGTTCGAGTAAAAACGCGTCCTTGCCGTCGCCATGTTTTTTAGACGGATCTAGCACGCCCATCGCGACTAGGCCGGCGTTTTGTTCGCCTTTATAAAGGCCTTCCATCGCGGCTAGTTTCATCGGCTGGGTGCGCGCAACCTGATATGCGCTCTCGTCGCCGCTAAACATCAAAAATAGCGACGTCGCAAGCCCAAAGCTTGCCGCTACGACGATAGATTTTTTAGCCATGATTAGGTGGCGTCCTTTTAGGATAAACCACGCCGAAATTCCTATAACAAAAAGCGCGCTAGCGACGTAGCCGCTAGTTACGGTGTGTAAAAATTTGATGATACCCACCGGGCTAAGCGCTACTTCAAAGAAATTTTCCATTTCCATTCTAGCCGTCGCGGGGTTAAATTTCATACCCACCGGATACTGCATCCAGCCGTTTGCGATGAGGATCCAAAGCGCGCTCAAATTTGAACCGATAGCCACGAGCCAGGTTGAGATGAGGTGAAATTTCTTGCTAACCTTATCCCAGCCAAAAAACATAACGGCAAAGAATGTCGCCTCCATAAAGAACGCAAGCAAGCCCTCGATAGCTAGCGGCGCACCGAAGATGTCGCCGACAAACCAGCTGTAGTTCGCCCAGTTGGTACCGAACTCAAATTCCATTATGATACCGGTAGCCACGCCGATAGCAAAGTTTATACCGAAGAGTTTTAGCCAAAATTTGGTGATTTTTAGCCACTGCTCGTTACCGGTTTTGACGTAGATACTCTCCATAATGGCGATGATAAAGCTAAGTCCCAACGTGAGCGGAACAAACAAAAAGTGGTATATGGCGGTGAGCGCAAACTGCGCCCTAGACCAATCGACCGAAGCGATTTCAGACATTTTATTCCTTTGTCAAATTTGAGATGACGAAGTCCGCTTTGGCTTCGTCGCTCTCAAATTTAGAATTTAAACTTTCATCAAAGATAAATACTTTTAAAATCCCGAACATTATAAGCAGCTTGATGGCTATGACGAGCCACAGGCTCTTTCCGAGTTTCATATTTCTAAAGCCGTCGATATACAAAGACGAGATGTTTTTGAGATATTTTTTAATCATAGCTTAATATACTACAGAAATTTAACTTAAAACATTATTTTAAAGTTTCCGTTTTATAAATTTTTTTCTTTAGCTATCAAGCGTTTATAAATTTTAAATAAGGTATAATCGCGCAAAAAATTTAAAGGCGCGATATGCAAAAAAATCCAAATGAAACAAAATATATTTTTATAACGGGCGGCGTGCTAAGTTCGCTAGGTAAGGGCATCGCGGCGGCTTCTATCGCCACGCTTCTTAAAAACACGGGCTTAAAAGTAAGCATGCTAAAAGCAGACCCCTACATCAACGTAGATCCAGGCACCATGAGTCCGCTCGAGCACGGCGAGGTTTTCGTCACCGACGACGGCGCGGAGACGGATCTTGATCTGGGCCACTACGAGAGATTTTTAGACGAGAGCCTAAGCCAGGATAATAACTTCACCACCGGCCGCGTCTATAGCTCCGTCATCGAAAAAGAGCGCAGAGGCGACTATCTGGGCAAAACGATCCAAGTCATCCCGCACATCGTAGGCGAGATCGTCGATCGCATCAAAAAAGCGGGCGAGGGTCGCGACGTACTGATAGTAGAGATCGGCGGCACGGTAGGCGACATCGAGGGCTTGCCGTTTTTGGAGGCTATCCGCGCCCTTCGCATCGAGGTCGGTCGCAAACGCGCGATGAATATCCACCTAACTCTCGTGCCCTTTATCAAGGTTGCAGGCGAGCTAAAAACTAAACCGACTCAGCACAGCGTCGGCGAGCTGCGCCGTATCGGCATTAGCCCCGATATGATCATCTGCCGCGCCGAGCAGCCGCTAAATCGCGAGCTAAAGGATAAAATAGCCGCCAGCTGCGGCGTAGAGCGCAACTGCGTCATCGAGAGTATCGACTCGGCCAGCATCTATCAGGTGCCGCTTGCGTTTTATAACCAAGACGTCTTAACGCCGATCGCCGAAATTTTAAATTTGGGCGAGCTAAAGCTTGATATGCGCAACTGGGACAGCCTAGTTAAGCGCATCATCGCGCCGACGAAAGAAACTACGATAGCATTTGTGGGTAAATACGTCGATCTAAAAGAGAGCTACAAGAGCTTGACCGAGAGCATCATCCACGCGGGCGCGAGCCTTGACGCGAGGGTAAATTTAAAGTGGATAGATAGCGAAAAAATCGAGCCCTCAAACGTCGAAGAGCTACTTAAAGACGTGGGCGGCGTGCTAGTTGCCGGAGGATTTGGCGAGCGCGGCGTGAGCGGCAAGATCGAGGCGATAAAATACGCCCGCGAAAACGGCGTGCCGTATCTTGGCATCTGCCTAGGCATGCAGCTAGCGCTCATCGAGTTTGCCCGCAACGTGCTAAAGCTCGAGGACGCAAATTCGGTCGAATTTAAGCCTGAGTGCATAAATCCTATCATCTATCTCATCGATAGTTTCATCGACGCGCACGGCCAGACGCAGATCCGCACGCACCAAAGCCCGGTCGGCGGCACGATGAGGCTTGGCGCTTATGCTTGCGATATTAAGCCCGGCTCATTGCTAAGTCAAATTTACGGCGGCGCCAAATGCGTCAAAGAGCGCCATCGCCACCGCTACGAGGCAAATCCGAAATATAGAGCCGAATTTGAAGCAAACGGCTTGATAGTTAGCGGCGAGAGCGACGGACTGATCGAGGCCGTCGAGCTTAGCTCGGCTGCATCGGGCGCTAAAAACTCGCATCCGTGGTTTGTCGGCGTGCAGTTTCATCCGGAATTTACCAGCCGCCTAACAAACCCAAATCCCGTAGTTTTGGGCTTTATCAAAGCTAGCCTAGAAAAATCGAAATAATCAAATTTAGAGCCGATCGGCTCTAAATTTTCTTTTCCGCGACAAATTTATCTAGGATTACTTTTAAGAATTTTTCGGTAGAGTTTTTGCCGTAGCTAAAATAAAGGCTAGGCTCGATAAGCTCGACTTCGTTGATTAAAATTTTATCTTTTGCGCCGATTAGATCTATCCTTGCGTAGACGGGATTAAAGGCAAGCCTAGCCAAAACGTCTCGCGCGACGTTTAGAAAGGCTGCAGTCGGCTCTACCGAGCTAATCTTAACGCCGAAATTCGAGTTTGCCCTATAATCGTCGCTAGCGGGCGAGCGGCGTACGGCGTGAGAAAAAACGCCGCCTAAAAATATCAAGCAAATTTCGCCGCTAACGGCGATCTCTTCGATAAAAGGCTGAAGCAAAGCTCCGTTTTTATATTCGCTTAAATTTGATATTTCGTCGATTTTGGCTACTCCGTTGCCGCTCTGTCCGACGAGCGGCTTTATCACGCCGCCCGGGCAAATTCGCCTTAGCTCTTCTATATTTTCATCGCCGTTTAAAAGCGTACTAGGGATCGCGGGAAGTCCTAAGGCTTCAAGTTCTAAGAGGTATTTTTTCGATAAATTCCAGCGCACGATCTCGGCGCCGTTTATTATCTTCGCTCCGCTTTTTTCAAGCTCGCTCAAAAACGATAAAAATTTAGCCGCGTCTAGGCTGTAATCCCAAGCCGCAAGCGGCAAAATCAAAGAATCTTCGTCTAGCGAACCGACGTCTAAATTTTGCCACGGCACTATCTCGCACTGTGCGCCGCCGTCGCTAAACGCGCGGCTTAAATTTCGCAAATCCTCGTTGCCCTTTGCGTAAGCAAGGCAACTTAAAATAAAAATCCTCACGTGCTACTCTACCCCGAACGCTGACTTTGCGACTACGGCCGGTACGCCGGCATCGTCGTAAAAAATATCTACGTTTACTTTATAAAGCTCTTGTATTAGCTCTTTAGTTATGGTTTTTTTAGCTTCGCCCTTGGCTTTTATCTTGCCGTCGCTTAGTAGCAACACCTCGTCGCTAAACTGCGACGCTAGCGATAAATCGTGCAGTATCATAACGGTAGTTATACCGTGCTCGCGCGTAAATTTCCTAACGCAGTCCAAAAGCACGCATTGATGGTGCATATCAAGAGCCGAAACAGGCTCATCCAAAAGTAAAATTTTAGGCTTTTTGATAAGCACGGAGGCAAACATCACCATCTGGCGCTGACCGCCCGAAAGCTGCATCACGTCGCGACCGGCCAGATGTAAAATCCCTAGTTTTTTCATTATCTCTACGGCCGAGTTTATTTGCTCGTCTTTTAGATAAAGCCCGAGACTATCCATGAGCCCTAGCAAAACGACCTCAAGAGCCGTTAAACTAGCGTCTACGTAGCTATCTTGGGGCATGTAGCCGATTTTCTTTTTCCACGAGAAATGGTTTTTGAAATTTAACCTCTCGTCGCCGAATTTAATCTCGCCCTCATAGCCCATCTCGCCGAAAATCGCGCTTATGAGCGTGGTTTTGCCTGCGCCGTTAGGCCCTAGCACGGAGTAAACCTTGCCTTCTTCAAAGCTAGCGTTTACGGCATCTGCCGTGCAAAGCGAGCCGCGGTATATCGTTAAATTCTTAAGCTCTAGCATACGTTTTTCCTTGAAAGGATGATCCAGAAGAAAAACGGTACGCCCACAAACGCCGTGATGATACCGACCGGAAAGAGTCCGCCCGGATTTATAACCTTAGAAAGTACCGAAGCTATCGACAAAAACGCCGCACCGACGAAGATAGTAGTAGGCAGGAAAAATCTCTGATCCTCGCCGACTAAATTTCTAGCGATATGCGGAGCGACCAGGCCGATAAAGCCTATAACGCCGACAAAGCTAATAACCGTAGCCGTCATAACCGAAACTATAAGCAAAATTTTAATCCTAAGGGCGGATAAATTTACGCCCATGCTTTTGGCTCGCTCTTCGCCCAGTTTCAAAGCCGTTAGCGCCCAAGTATTTAGCATCAGTAGCGAGATGCATACGACCGTTACGACCGTGGCGACGGCCAGCGTACTCCATTTAGCCTTTTGGAGGCTGCCGAACAGCCAAAACAAAATTGCTTGCGAAATCTCGGGCGCGGACAAAAACTGCACCAAAGAGAGCATAGACTGAAACAAAAACAGAAGCGCGATACCGACTAAAACCAAAGTAGCCGACCCAAATCGCCTCATCATCGAAAACAAAAACAGTATAGACGCCGCTAGCATCGTCATGATAAACGCGCCGATAGGCACGGCGTAAATTTGAGGCAGTCCAAACGAACCAAACGCCATCACCAACGATGCGCCAAACCCCGCCGCCGCGGCAAGCCCCAGCGTATAGGGGCTTGCCATCGGGTTGTTTAAAAGCGTCTGTATCTCTGCGCCGCCCGCCCCCAAAGCCGCGCCTACGACTAAAGCCATAAGCGCTACGGGAAGCCTGATATCGTAAACGATGTGGTATAAAAATTTATCCTGCTCGCCGCCTAAAATCGGCTGTAAAAGCGTATCTACGACTTCTCTTGGCGAGAGCATCGCAGGCCCGGTACCGATATCAAACACCATCGATACAAGACCCACGACTATAAAGCTCAAGATGATGATTAAGCGTTTAAATTCGCGCTTTCTATGAGCCTTTACGACCTCTTCGGAACTTATTTTATTCATTTTTCGTCCGCTTGGATGGCTATAGTTCCGACGGGAACGACAGGCAAGTACTTTTTGTGAAAATCAATGTAGGTCTTTATCGGATCTACGTCTTTAAATAGCTGCGGATACAAAGCTTTTGCGATATATTGCACCATCGCCATATCTGCAAGCGTTCTTGACGCGCCCATATATAGGCCGTATAGGCGGTTATTTTTGATAGCCGGAAGCTCTGACCAACCGACGCGTTTTTTAAATCCGTCCAGTCTTTTTAGCGCTTCTGCTTTATCTATGTTTATGCCCATCACCATCGCAGTCGGTTCTTTTTTTAGTTCGGTTTCGCGGCCTGTTATCATTATAACGTCGGGTTTTGCGGCTATGACTTGCTCGGCGTTGATGGGTGCCCACTGCTCGACTAGATCGGCTGCGATATTATCTCCGCCGGCCAAATCTATCAGCGAACCCCACATATCTTTACCGTAAGTTATCCCTGTGTCGTCAGGACCGCCGCGGCCGAATTCTATGTAAATTTTAGGTTTAGGCAAATTTGCTTTTGCGATGCGATCGCCCACTTCTTTTACGGTGTCTTCGTATAGCTTAGAGATCTCGTCCGCTCTTTTTTCCTCACCTAAAATTTCGCCTAAAATTTTAGTGCTTTTTACGTGAAGCTCAACCTTCTCGCGGTTATAATCAAGCACGACGATTGGGATATTTAGATCGGTTAAAGGCTTTAAATCAGGCTCTAGCACGTTATACTGCCAAGATGCGAGTATTAGCAAATCGGGTTTTAGAGAGATAACTTTTTCTACCGAGAACGTACCGACCTCTACCTCGCCGAAGTCCGCAAGCTTATTTAGCTGCGGTAACGCTTTGCTATATAGATCCCAGCTAGCAGGCGTCCAGTCCGTCCAAACCTCTTTTGAAAAGCCCACGACCTTATCTAAAGCCTTAGTGCCGCCGACGGCTAAAAAGTCGGTGTAGTAAAAGCCCAAAGCTATGCGTTTAACGGGCAAATTTACCTTTACCTCGCGACCCAAGACGTCTTTTATGACCTTAGTTTCGGCCGCCGCTTGGGTCGCCGAAAATACCGCAAAAAGCACCAACAGCGCTTTTAAAAAAGTTCTTTTCATATCGTTCCTTTTTGTTTAAATGAGAGCGTAATAATACAAAAATGCATCTTAGCATAGGTTTAAATATAATAATTAATATCATTTAAAATATAATTTCGACTCGTTTAAAATTATAAGAAATTAAATTTCAAAAAGCTATAATTTGCGCATTAGAAAATAAAAAAGAAGGAAAAAGATGAAATTTGAACCAAAATTTAGCCTTTTTTGCGGCGTGGCAGGGGTAAATTTGACCCCCGAGGCGAGCAAAAATTTAGGCAAAAACGGTGGCAAGGCGGCGAAATTTGACGGCGAGGCTTACGCGAAAGCCCGTCAAAACGATGTTGAATAAGGAAAAGATAAAGGAATTACTGAGCCAAAGATTTGAAAATGACATTCACAAAAAACTTTCAGAAATTCCTACGCCTGATGCGTTAAAGGATGTATTTAAGGGTGCCGAGCGTATAAAGCGCGCGATCGAGCAAAACGAAAAGATCGTCATCGTCGGCGATTATGACGTGGACGGCGTGATCGCCAGCGTCATAATGGCCGAATTTTTCGATGATTTGGGCGTTAGCGAGTATTTCGTGCGTATCCCAAATCGCTTTAGCGACGGCTATGGGCTAAATCCGCAAATCGTCGAAGAGATAGCAGACGCCGGTCTCATCGTGACCGTAGATAACGGCATCTCGGCAAACGACGCGGCTCAAATTTGCAAGCAAAAAGGCATCGATCTCATCATCACCGATCATCACATGCCGCCCGACGTCCTGCCCGAGGCCTATGCGATCATAAATCCAAAGCAAAAGGATTGCCACTTTCCAAACGTCGAAATTTGCGGCGCTCAGGTCGCGTGGTATCTAGTCGGCGCACTAAAAGACGTGTGCCGCATCAACTACGATATGGGCAAATTTCTAGACCTCCTCGCTATCGCGATAATAGCCGATATGATGGAGCTTCGCGACCTAAATCGCATCCTAGTTAAGCTTGGCGTAAACCGCCTAAATAGCTCGCGCAGGCCCGCATTTACGGCGATAAAACAGCTTTACGGCAAAGATAAATTCGAGTGCGACGACATCAGCTTTCTCATCGCGCCGCTCATAAACTCATCGGGGCGTATGGACGATGCGAGCGTATCTTTTGAGTTTTTGCGCGCCAAAAACTTAGATCGCGCCTGCGAGTGCCTCGATACCATCGTGAGCTTTAACAACTCGCGCAAGGAGGAGGAGCGCACGCTTTTTGAGTGCTCGCTAAAGGACGTGCGCGAGGACGAGCACATCATCGTGACGTGGGGCAGGGGCTGGCACGAGGGCGTCATCGGTATCGTCGCTTCGCGTCTGGCTAAGCAGTTTAAAAAGCCAGCCATCGTCTTTAGCATCGACGAAAACCGCGCCAAAGGCAGCGCTAGAAGCGTGGGCAAGCTAGACATCCTCTCGCTCATCGCTAGCCACGAAAATTTGCTCGCGGGCTACGGCGGGCACAAAGGGGCGGCCGGTATCGTGATAGATCCGGCAAATTTAGAAGCGTTTAAAACCGCGATAAATAGCTCGTGTATGTTGATGGACTTGCACGAATTTAGCGCGTTTGACGAGCCTTTAGGCGAGATAGAGGCCGGCGAGGTGGACTTCGAGCTACTTGAAATTTTGGAGCATTTTGAACCCTACGGACAGAAAAATCCGCGCCCGCTCTTTGAGATCAAATCCGCCGTCGTCAAAAATAAAAAACTAATCGGCAGGGAGCAAAATCACCTAAAACTCATCCTGCAAAAAGACGGCAAATGCCTTGAAGCGCTGTTTTTTAACTTTACTCGCGAGCCGCACGCCGGCGAGAGTATCGATCTGGTTTTTTCGGTATCGAAAAATTCGTTTCGCGGACTCGTCACGCCGCAGCTACTGGTAAAAGAGATATCGTGAATTCGGCTAGTTTTGCTTGGATTAAATTTAGAGATTTTTCGGCAGGAATTTTATGGCTAAATCTAAACAAATAAAAAATAAATCTAGTAAAAAGAAAACTATTTTTAGTCAGTTAATAACCTATGATATTTTATTTTATACGTTTATCGCTATCGTCGCCGTTATCTTATATATCATTAGCACGTTTACTCATAGCAAGAAAAAGATAGTCTGCGAAGAACAGCCGCCCGAAGTCATGCTAGCAGCACTCAGAGAAGGTACGCCAGACGCGATAAGTGAGGCAATGAAAAAGGTAAACTGTAGAGAAGTAGAAGTATACAGGCATTCTCGCCATAAAAGATTTTTCTCAAGAAGAATGCGCTAAGTAAATTTAAATTTAATATTAAAGTTTAAAATTTGTGCTTAAATTTGGCAAAATCATGCGATGATTTTTTAAATCGCACCACAAAACGATAATTTATCGCAAATAAAATAGAAATTTAAAAACCTACGAGATAAATTTAAGATTTTGTAAAAATTCATTTTTGATATTTGCCGTCTTATTTAAGATGCGACTCGGTTCTAGTTTTATATCGAATTTAAAAGCAAAATGCCACAATTTAAACACGCAATCGTTATCACGGACAGCATCGGCAGGGAGCAAAATCATCTAAAACTAATCCTGCAAAAAGACGGCAAATGCCTCGAGGCGCTGTTTTTTAACTTCACTCGCGAGCCGCATGCCGGCGAGAGCATAGACCTCGTTTTTTCGGTATCGAAAAACTCGTTTCGAGGACTCGTTACGCCGCAGCTGCTGGTAAAAGAGATTTTGTAAATTTAATCTCGGTTTCGTTAAACTCAAATTTGATGAAACCGAGATTACTTAAATTTATAATTCTAGTCCGTTAAAGTTACCTTTCTACACACTTAACGCAAACGACCGAAATATCAGAGTTTGAGCTAAATTTCACACAAAATAATTAACATTACATAGATATTCGTTCTTTATTTAAGTTTATTTTTGCTTCAATTTCAATATTAAATATTAATTTTGCAGGAGCGAAAATGAAAATTTCTTACATTTTGGCACTGGCCATGGCGTCAAATTTGATGCTTAGCGCCGAGGAGGCGATAAGCCTGAGTCCCGTTACCGTCTCGTCAAAAATGCAAAAATCAGCCCTCGACGAGCCTACAAACGCCCAAATAGCCGGAAAAGGCGCGATACTGGAAAACAGCGACATCGCCAAATCGCTTTCAAATTTGAACGGCTTTACGATGGAGCGTAAAGGCGGAGGCGGCAGCGAGGTTTATTATCGCTCGCAAACGGCGGCTAGGCTGCCCGTACTTATCGACGGTAGCACGCTAAACGGCGGCTGCGGCATGCGTATGGATACGCCCATCACCTACATCTCGGCGCAAAACTACAGCTCGGTTCGTATCGTAAAAGGCCCGCAAGACGTCAGATACGGTGCGCTCATTAGCGGCGGTATATTTTTCGATAGAGAGATATCAAGGCTGTTAAAACCGAGCTTCGGAGGAAATGTAAGCGTGCTAGGCGGCAGTTTTAAGCGGTTTGAAACTACCGCGGACGTAGCGGCGGGTAACGAGCTGGGCAGTATAGAGGTTTCCGGCGGACATTACGAGAGCGGTGACTATAAAAGCGGCGGCGGACAGAAAATGCATACGCACTATAAACGCAACAGCGTCTCGCTCGTAGGCACGCTAACGCCCACGGAAACTACGGCCTTGCAACTAAGCGCGGATCTAGGCGAGGGCGAAGCGGCGTATGCCGACAGGATGAGGGACGGCGTGCAGTTTGACCGTAAGTCTTTCGGACTCAAATTTGAACAAGACGTCGGCGAGCACAAGATCAGGCTAAGCTCGTACTATCATCAAATCGACCATATAATGGACAACTTTACCATGCGTCCGGTGGTGCCTGGTACGGGGCGCGGCAAGGGATATAGCATCAGCCACCCGATACGCGATATGTATGGCTTTAAGCTAGAAGGCGAGCTAAATTTCGACAATCTAACAAGCTATCTTGGCGCTGGGTACTCTGAGGATGTATTTAAGTGGAGAGGCGCCGGAACGGGCGGAGCCGGCGTATCTAAAGCCGAAATGGACGCAGCCGTATCAAAGCCGCACGTAAAAGAGCGCAAGGTAACGTATAAAACGATCTACACTCAAAACGAATACGTCCTAGAAAACGACTACGGGCTTTTTGGCGGACTTAGGCTGGACGCGGGCGAGAGAAAACTGTTAAAAACGCATAAGAGCAGGAAAGAAAATTTATTCTCAGGGTTTTTTAGATACGAAAAATATCTGCAAAATTTAACTCTCTACGCAGGTCTAGGGCATGCACAAAGACTACCTGATCACTGGGAAACAAATAAGGACGCGAACTTAGAGCTACGTAAAGAAAGAAATACGCAGCTGGATTTTGGCGCAGTGCTAAAAGATCAAAACTACGAACTAAACGCAAATTTCTTCGTCTCAAAGATGGATGATTATATCATGCTAAAATATAATCCTATGGGCATGTCCTCAGACGCCTTTAATACCGACGCCCTGCTATACGGCGGCGAGATCGAGGGCACTACGCTGCTAGCCGATATGTTTAGGCTGGGGGCGGGAGTATCCTACGTCTACGGCAAGGTGACTAAAAACGCGGGCGGCTTAAAAGACGGCGACGCGCTACCTAAGGTTTCGCCTCTAGCGTTTAAACTAAGCGCGGGGCTAGAAAAACCCGACTGGTTCGTCAAAGCCGACTTCTACGCTAACGCGTCGCAAAACCGCGCGCAGAAAGGCTACGGCGACGTGGGCGGCATGGACCTGGGCAAGAGCGATAGCTTTTGGACGCTGTGGCTAAGCGCGGGCTATAAATACAAAAATTATCAATTTTTGCTAGCGGCAGAAAACCTAAACGACGCCAAATATGCCTATCATAACTCAAAAGGCGGCTACGGCGGCGGTATCGCAGGCTACGAAACTATCCCGAACGGCACGAGGCTTTATGAGCCGGGCAGAAGCTTTTGGGCGAAATTTAAGGTGCATTTTTAGGGCGTA
>CALCKS010000073.1 GCA_937965895.1 uncultured Campylobacter sp. | reverse complement strand
GTTTTGCATATAAATTATATGAGCAAAAACTTTTAGAGATAAAATTTAAATCGTTAGATCTTGAGTAAATTATTGCTTTGTCTTTTAAATTTTCTTGCGGCTTACTAAAAACAATCATTTAATTCTTATCTTGGATAAAAAATATAAAAACTACTCAATTTTTATGATACATAGTTTAATGCTTATAATAATAGGTCAAAAAGTAAAATGCAGACTATTTTTGCTATTTTGTATTGAAAACTATAATTTTCAAATAAATATTTATATCTCTTTTGTATTACCTCAATATCTTCAGCAAATGCCGAAAACATGGTTTTTCTTAACGTTTTACCTTTTGAATTAAAACAATTTATCCATCAAATTTCATGCTAAATTTAACGGATAATTTTTATGCTTATTTTGCTAAATATTTTGCTCGTTATCGTATGTTTTTTGAGATAATTTTTTGAAGTAATTAAGTTAATGAAAAATGGAGGAATAAAATAGAGCTTTTAATTAGCCCTACTTTTTATGTTTTTTAGGATAGTCAAAAAACAGAGCCTTTGCGCCATGCTCTTTTAGTTCCTTGAAGCTACCGTCAAATTCGACGCAAAAGATACCGCATGTAGGTATATTTCCGATCGCAGCGTCGCTTAAAAGCTCGCAAATTTCAGTTATAGCGTCGTTGTGAGCTATGACAAATACGCTTTGAAATTTGTCGTCAAACTCTCTTATAAAGGCTAAAAGCTCGTGCGTCTGCGCTCCGTATAGCTCGTCTTTAAATTTGATTTTCTTCTTAAATTTGACTGCTTCGGCTAGCTTTTGGGCCGTTTTGGCGCAGCGTTTGGCGGGACTGGCAAATATCGTATCCGCCCTAACCTCGTGCTTTTTTATCCGATCGCACATCAGCGCCAGATCCTTTTTGCCTCGCTCGCTTATATCACGCTCAAAGTCGCTACCCTCACCCTCATCTACGGCTTTTGCATGCCTGATAAAGTAGATTTTTTTCATTTTATTCCGCCTTTCCGGCTTTCGCTATATTTTTTATGTGCTCGATTTCCGCCTCGCTAAAGCCAGATTTTAGGCGTGCGCTCACGTTTAGCTCGCGAGACTGCAAAAAGGCTTTGGGATAGATTTTTCGCACGATTTGCGCGTAGATTTCTGGGCTTACGCCCTCGTTTTCGCAAGCAAATTTAAACCAACGATCGCCCTTTGAGACGTGCGAGATCTCCTCATCTAAGATAACTTGCAAAATTTCGCAAAGCTGCGCCTTGTTTTCGTCTTTTTCGCACTCGGTTTCTAGCTTTTTTAGCATAAACGCATTTGCATCAAGGCCGTTTGCCTCCATATATCTAGGCAGCACTGCCATACGTTCAAGTAGCGACGAGGAGGTGTTTTGCAGGGCGATAAAAAGCCCGTCGTGCACGGTAAAATAGCCGTATTTTACGTCAAATTTAGCCATGTGTTCCTCGATCATCTTAAAGTGTCTGATCTCATCCTCTGCAACCTCTAGCCAGTCGTCATAGTAGGCTTTTGGTAGCGCGCGGAAGCGATATGCCGCATCTAGCGCGATATCTACGGCGCTGTATTCGATATGGGCGATCGAGTGAAGGAAAGCTTTTTGTTTGTCGGCTTGCTTTTTACTGCCGATTTCTCTCATCGCTACGACCTCGCAAAATGCCGCATAACTCGGGTGCCGAAGTGGTTTTATCTCGTCAAATTTATTGCCCTCTTCTATCTGCGCGTCAAATTTACCTGCCTTATACTCGGCATAAAATCGTTTAAATTTGTCAAATTTAAGCTCCTTGTCGCCGCACTCTAAAATTTCCCAAATTTGATCGAAAAATCTCATTTTATCACCTTAAATTTTACCCCGAAATATCCTAACGCAAAGCCGATGATATGCGCGTACCAGGCGACGTTTACGCCCATAGCTACGGGCGCGAAGCTCATTAGCAAGATAGCGATTATTAGCCCTTTTCGGCTGTTTGCGTCTAAAAACGCCAAAACGCCTAGCAGCAGGCTGATCGCACCGCTAGCCCCGACCAGATTTATAAAAGTTCCGTTAGTTTTAAACATAACATAAATATAAATAAAACTAAGCAGCGAAGTCAAAACGCCTCCGACGCAGTAAATGACGGCAAATTTTTCGCTGCCGTAGTATCGCTCAAGAAGCGAGCCAAACTGATACAAAACCGCCATATTCATCAGCAGATGGGCTAAATTTGCATGCATAAACATCGAAGTCGCCGGCTGCCAGACGTAAAGTCCGTCCGTGAAAAACATATTTAGCCCAAGCGTAGCGTTACTACCGCAAATGCCGCAGTAGACGGCAAGATACACTAGGCAATTTAACGCGATGAGCGATATCGTAGCTTTCAAAAACGGCTCCTTTTTAAAGGCTTTATCATATAAAATTTAGACATAAATTTAGCTAAAAATTAACCTTGCCAAAGCCGGCGAATCTATTTGACGTTAGGCAAGCAGCGTCGCCGCCTTTGCACGCTACGATGTAGGAGTTTACCTCTTTGCCGTCTATTTTATGGCTGTTTTTTTGAAATAGATTTATAAATCCGCTTTTATTTTTGCCCCTAGTATTATGCATAAATCTTATGGTTCCGTCGTCCTCTATGCGGTCTATGATGCCAAGATGCGTTATGATTTGCTTGTTTTTGCCTTTGGTTTGACTCGTAGTGTTGTTAAAAAATACCAAATCTCCGAGCTTTGGGCTTGTTTGCGAGATCAAATTTCGCTTTTTGTAAAAATTGTAAATAGCTTGCGATTTTGATCCGTTTTCGCCGTAAAATTTGAGCAAATTCGTCTCTGAAAAGTAAACGTTATTTATATTTTTATTTACGAGCGAGACGAAACCCGAGCAGTCTCCGCCGTCTTTTTTGCCCAAAAAACCTTGCATAAAATTTGAAAGAGCTATGCCGCCTAGATCGTTAAATACGTCTTGCTGAGAGTTTAAAAATCTCGCGTTTAAAATCTGTCCGCTTTGATCGGTCGGGTAAATTTTGGGCGCATCGTTTGCGCATCCGCTAAAAATCAAAGCCGTAATCGACGCAAACGGTAAAAAAATGGTAAATTTCATTTAAATCATCCTATTTTATATTTAAATTTCAAGGC
Source organism: uncultured Campylobacter sp. (assembly GCA_937965895.1). Classification (GTDB taxonomy): domain Bacteria; phylum Campylobacterota; class Campylobacteria; order Campylobacterales; family Campylobacteraceae; genus Campylobacter_A. The sequence goes on along the minus strand of CALCKS010000073.1, from coordinate 18,229 downwards.
GAAGTATCTTGTGATAAATTTAAATGTTTCGACGAAATTTTCGACCGAAGATAGAACATAATAGTTCATCGAGGGAGAAAATTTCTAGATCATTTAAATTTACCCAAGAGACAAGCCGTAGAGACGAGCTGCCTAAAAGTAAGATTATATAAATAAATCGGTAAATATTGGCATAAATTTAAATTTATAAGCTAAATTTTACTATACTTTGGGTTTTATTTAAGGATTTAAGATGATGCATTATTTAGAAATCGAAGGAAACGCGAAACTAGGCGGTGAAGTCGCCATAAGCGGTGCGAAAAACGCCGCCCTACCCCTTATAGCCGCGGCTCTAATCATAAAAAACGACGTAACGCTAAAAAATATGCCAAACGTCGCGGATATAAAAACATTGGCGACGCTGCTGGTAAATTTGGGCGCAAAGTGCGAATTTACGGACGATCACACGCTAAAAATCAACTCAAACTACGTTAGCTCCACGAAGGCTAACTACGACATCGTGCGTAAAATGCGCGCCTCTATCCTGGTTCTTGGTCCGCTGCTAGCTAGGTTTGGCCACTGCGAGGTGAGCTTGCCGGGTGGCTGCGCGATCGGACAAAGACCGATAGATCTACACCTAAGCGCGCTTGAAAAAATGGGCGCAAACATCGAGATAAAACAAGGCTACGTCGTCGCCACCGCGCCTGACGGGCTAAAAGGCGCGCAGATCGTGTTTGACAAGATCACGGTAACTGGCAGCGAAAACATCATCATGGCCGCCGCGCTCGCTCACGGCACGACGCATCTAATCAACGTCGCTAAAGAGCCCGAAGTGGTGCAGCTTTGCGAGGTTTTAGCCGCAGGCGGCGTGAAGATCGAGGGTATAGGTACGGACGAGCTCGTGATCGAGGGCACGGATAGACGCCTGCTTGATGTGGGCGAGATAACGGTCATCCCAGATAGGATCGAAGCGGGAACGTATCTTTGCGCCGGAGCGATCACGAACTCGCAAGTTACCATCACAAACGCCAACGCCGCGCATCTGCGAGCCGTGCTTACTAAATTTAACCAAATGGGCTTTGAAACCGTCGTGGACGGCGATAAAATCACCATAATGCCGGCTAAAAACGTAAATCCGGTCGAGATCGTAACGACGGAGTTTCCGGGATTTCCGACTGATATGCAGGCGCAGTTTATGGCGCTCTCGCTCGTGGCAAACGGCGTCAGCACGATAGACGAGAGGCTTTTTGAGAACCGATTTATGCACGTTAGCGAGCTCACGCGCATGGGTGCGGATATCCGCCTAAACGGCCACATCGCGACGATCTACGGCGGAGGCGAGATAAACGCCGCAGACGTGATGGCTACCGATCTGCGCGCAAGCTCTGCCCTAGTGCTAGCGGCCCTTGCCGCAAACGGAACTAGCCGCGTGCACAGAATTTATCACCTAGATAGAGGCTACGAGGGGCTAGAGCGCAAACTAGCGGCTTTGGGCGCAAAAATATGCAGGTTGGAGGAGTAAAATGACGCTAGAGCTTGCTCAAAATTTGATCCTAGAAAAAGCTAAATTTGACGGTTGCGGCGAGTTTGTAAGCCTTGAGCGCGCGACGAGTAAAATTTTAGCGCAGGACGTGGTTGCAGTTAAAAATTTGCCATCATTCGACAATGCCGCAATGGACGGCTATGCGCTAAAATTTGATGATTTTGATCAGCCTTTGGGTATCGCAGCGACCGTGCTGGCGGGCAATGAGGCCGAAATCTCACTAAAAAAAGGTGAATGCGTAAAGATAATGACGGGCGCAAAAATACCAATAAATGCCGATACTGTCGTGCCTTTTGAAGATGCGGTTTTACAGGACGGTAAGCTATCGCTACAAAGTAAAGTCAAAAAATTTAACGCCCTAAGATACAAAGGCGAAGAGGTCAAAGCCGGCGAAATTTTGCTAAAAAAAGGCGAAATTTTAACGCCCGCAAGAGTAATGATGCTAGCCGCCCAGGGCATTTACTGTGTCTGCGTAGAGCGCGAGCTAAAGATCGGTATATTTTCAAGTGGCGACGAGGTGGTCGAGCCGTGGCAAAACGCGAGCGAGGAGCAAATTTATAACGCAAACGGCGCTGGCATCGCGTCTTTGCTTCAAAGCTTCGGCTTTGCTAGCTCGTACGCGGGCATCATAAAAGACGACCTAGAAAGCACGACGCGCGCGCTAGAGGCGGCCGAATTTGACGTCATTATAACAAGCGGCGGAGCGAGCAAGGGCGAAGCTGATTTTATGAAAACGGCGCTTTTAAATTTGGGTTTTAGCGAGCTTTTTGACGGCGTAAATATCCGCCCCGGACGTCCGAGTAAAGCCTTTATAAAAGATAAAAAAATTGTCTTTATCCTGCCGGGAAATCCGATGGCGGCGTTTTTGATGTGCTTTTTGCTGATCGTTCCTTTTTTAAAGGGCGCGCGACTTGAAAAATTTGACGCCGCTTTAAACCAAGACGTAAAAATAAAATCTGGACGCCAAAATATCGTGCTCGGTAGCTTTTTCGAGGGCAAATTTAGCGTGACGGATAATAATAAATTTGGCTCGGGTATGATAACTCCGCTCATTAAAAGTAACGCCGTTTTGGTAACAAACGAAAGTCTCGGCGAGCTAAAAATGGGCGAAATCGTAAAAATTTTGAAATTTTCTTGACAAATGAAAACGTTTTTGCTAAAATTGCGACTTCTCAAACGGTGCGGGAATAGCTCAGGGGTAGAGCACAACCTTGCCAAGGTTGGGGTCGCGAGTTCGAATCTCGTTTCCCGCTCCATTTTTTTCTTACTATTTTTTCCCATTTTTTTATTTTCGTCAGATTTAGCGCTTTGGCCGATGTATTGCGTTTCAAACGGCAAAATCACGCTTGCGGACTTGGGCTTTACGGACAAAAGCGACGAGATTTTAAATTTAGGCGAGAACAAAGCCGCAAAAATAAATTCGCGAGACTTAGCTGAAATTTTAAAAAAATATGGGCTAGAGCTTGAGGATAAAAGCGGCGGAGAGACGATATTTGTCAAAAACTGCGATGCATTAGCTCTCGTGCAGCGCGCCTTTTTACAAGAGGTTTCGGGCGAGTTTAAGGGGTTGCAATTTGTAAAATTTCCGCTTATTGAGCCTCAAAACGAACTTCCTAAAAACTTCCACGAATACAAATTTTACAAAATTTACGTAAATAAAATCAATCCAAAAGGTAGCTTTAGAGCTAGTTTTATCACGCCAAACGGCTCGCAGCCAAGCGTATTTTTTAGATACGAGATTAGCGCAAAAATGCCTGTTTTGCGGGCTACTAAGCCACTCGCGACGCGCCAGATGCTAGGTATAGACGACTTTGCAAAAGACTGGGTCGAGCTTGGCGAGTTTAGCCCCGATATGATGAGCGAGGCGCCAAACGCAAGGCTAGCGACAAAGCAAAACATAAAAAGCGGCGAAGTGCTACGGCTGCGGCAGTTTACGCCATTGCCACTAATCAAAAAAGGCGAGCGCGTTAACGCCGTGCTTAGCGATGGGGCGCTCAGTATCATCGTCGAGGTCACGGCACTAGAAAACGGCAATCTAGGCGAGACCATCAAGGTCAAAAACAACGATAAAAAGGTCTTCAACGCTCAAATCGTTTCAAAAAAACAGGTGATGATAAGATGAAAATTTTTCTAGGCATTAGCGGCGCAAGCGGCGTAAATTTGGGACTTAAGCTTGCTAGCGAGATAGCAAAAAGAAGCGAGTTGCATCTGTGTGTGAGCAAAAACGCGATGAACGTACTGGAAAAAGAGCTAAATTTGACGGATATTCTTTATAAAAACGACGCGGCGGCTAAATTTGACGAAAATCACGGCGACAAAAACATTGCGGACCTAAATTTTCAAATTTCGGCGCAAAATAGAGAAAACGACTCGCAGGCGTGCCGAAACAAAGACGAAAAAAGCGTAAATTTTAGCTCCGCACAAGGCGAGCTGGACTTTGATTGCGGAGACAAGCTGCAAGATGAAAATGGTAAATTTGCTGTTAAAGCACAAAATTTGGGCGATAATATTTTAAAATTTGACGCTTTGGATAACTGCGCTCTTGACGACACAAACGAGCAAATTTGTAAATTTGACGATCGTAAATTTCAAAACAAAAGCGAATTTGATAAAAACCGTGCTCAAAAAGACGAAATTTATCAAATTTGGCAAGATTTGCAAAAATGTGCCGTTATTCACGATGACTCAGATCTCGCCGCGGCTCCGAGTTCGGGATCGTTTGGCATAGATGCTATTATCGTTGCGCCCTGCTCTATCAACACGTTAGCTAAAATCCACGCGGGCTTTGCCGACACGCTGATAACTCGCGCCGCCGCAGTCGCGCTAAAAGAGCGAAAGAGGCTAGTTTTGGGCGTTAGAGAGATGCCATTTTCTACGCTGGCGCTCGAGCACGCGGCCAAGCTTTCCGCTCTTGGCGCCGTTATTGCGCCGCCGGTTTTGGGATATTATTCGGCTCAAAATAGCCTTGAGGATATGGAAAATTTTATCATCGGCAAGTGGCTTGATCTGCTCGGACTCGAGCATCAAATTTACAAAAGATGGAGCTAAAAACAGCTGCGCCATTCGCAAGATAAAGTCCTGTTTTAGGCATAAAATAGTAAAATCATCCTTTAAAATTTAAAGGCAAAAAATGAAAGCTTGTATCTATCCCGGCACCTTTGATCCCGTCACGAACGGCCATCTGGACGTCATCAAGCGCGCGGCCAAAATTTTCGATAAAGTTATCGTTGCGGTTGCGGCAAGCGAGAGCAAGCAGCCATATTTTAGCTTGGCTAGACGCGTAGAGATGGCAAAAATCTCAACGGCAGACCTAAAAAACGTCGAGGTCGTCGGTTTTGATAACCTGCTCGTTGATTTTGCTAAAAATTGCGGCGTAAACGTCGTGATCCGCGGACTTCGCGCAGTCAGCGACTTTGAGTACGAGCTGCAAATCGGCTACGCAAACGCCACGCTTTGGGAGGAACTTGAGACCGTCTATCTGATGCCGAGCCTCAAAAACGCCTTTATCTCAAGCTCGATCGTGCGCTCCGTTCTTAGTCACGACGGCGACGTCAGCAAGCTGGTTCCGGGCGAAATTTTAGAAACTTTGAAAGGCTAAATTTGTATATTTTATTTGAAGGTATCGACGGCGCGGGCAAAAGCACGCAGATAGCGCGGCTGGCGGCGGCTTACCCGCAAGCGATCGTGACCAAAGAGCCCGGCGGCACGAAGCTTGGCGAAAATTTGCGCGAGATTTTACTAAAAGAAAATGATCTGGATAAAAGGGCCGAAATTTTGCTATTTTTGGCTGATAGAGCCGAGCATTTCGGTAAAATAATAAAACCGAACTTAGATAAAATGATTTTGAGCGACAGAGGCTTTGTCTCCGGTATGGCTTACGCGCTGGCGGGCGGAAATTTTAGCTTTGAGGAGCTTTTGGGCTTAAATAAATTCGCCCTGCAAGGAAATTTTCCGCAAAAAATAGTATTTTTTAAAGCGGACGAAAGCACGCTAAGATCGCGCCTAAACTCGCGCGCGCAGATGGACGGCATAGAGGCTCGCGGATTTGATTATCTGCTAAGAGTGCAGGACGCGATGGAGGAAATTTTGCAAAAACTAGACGTCTGCTACGTCACAATAGGCGCCGCCTGGGACGAAGAAAAAATAACGAATTTGATAAAGGAGTTTATAAATGATTAGCGCATTAAGGGGGATGAAGGACGTTTTGCCGCCACAGTCGGGACTTTACGAGAGGATAATCAAGATCTGCGAAGAGGTCGCGAAAAACTACGGATACGAGTTCGTGTTAGCTCCGCACCTGGAGCAGACGGCGCTTTTTCGCCGTAGCGTCGGGGAGAGCAGCGACATCGTGGGCAAGGAGATGTATCAGTTTGAGGACAAGGGCGGAAACGACGTTTGTCTGCGCCCTGAGGGTACGGCCGGCGTCGTGCGCGCCTTTATCGAGGCTAAATTTGACCGCGCGGGCGGCGTGAGACGGTACTTTTATCACGGTTCGATGTTTCGCTATGAGCGTCCGCAAAAAGGGCGTTTGCGCGAGTTTCATCAGTTTGGCTGCGAGTGCTTCAATGAACCTAGCGTTTATGAGGATGCGAGCGTTATTTTGATGATAAACGAGATTTTCTCTCGCCTGGGTATAAAAACTAAGCTACTTATAAATTCGCTCGGAGACGCTGCCAGCATGGGCGCATACCGCGAAAAGCTAGTTAAATTTTTAGATGCGCACGAAGGTCAAATTTGCGAGGACTGTAAGCGCAGAAAGCTAACAAATCCTATTCGCGTGCTAGACTGCAAGGTAGAAAGCTGCCAAAAAATCTACGTAAACGCACCACTGATAATCGGTAGCCTAAACGACGAATGCGCAGGCGAGTTTAAAAAGCTGCAAGAGATTTTAAGCGGCAACGGCGTGGAGTTTGAGATAGATCCAAAGCTTGTGCGCGGGCTTGATTATTACTGCAAAACGGCGTTTGAGTTCGTTTCAAACGAGATCGGCGCACAAAGCGCGGTCGCGGGCGGCGGACGCTACGACAGACTGGTCGAGTACCTAGGCGGCAAGGCTAGCTACGGCGTTGGCTTTGCGATGGGTATCGAGCGCATAATGGAAATCCTAGGCGGCCGCGAGAGCCAGAGCGCAAGAAGCGGCGTATATATCGGCGCTATGGACGCCGATGGCGTGGACGCGGTCTACAAAATAGCGATAAATTTAAGAAAAAGTCTCCCAGTCATCGTGAGCTACGAGCCCAAAAAACTACAAAAGCACCTAAATGCCGCAGATAACGCAAACGCTAGGATTTGCCTTTGCGTCGGCGAGGACGAGCTAAAATCGGGCAAAATTTGGCTAAAAGATCTGAGTGAAAAGGCTGAAAAAATGCTTGATTTGGCAGATCTGGAGAGTGAGCTTAAAAGGATTTTTAATGTATGATTACGGTTTAAATTTATGGGGAAATAATAACTTTATCGTCGAAAACGGTAAAATTTGCGTCAATACCGGCTCAAAACCCGCCATCATCGATATCGTAAAAAGCATCAGGAGCGAAGGCTACCGAGGCCCGCTGTTGCTGCGCTTCCCTCACCTCATACACAAGCAAATTTCGCAAATTTACAAAAGCTTTGAGAGCGCGAAAAACGAATTTGGCTACAAAGGTAGCTTTAACGCCGTCTATCCGCTAAAAGTAAATCAATACCCGGGTTTTGTAAAAAACCTAGTCCGTCACGGCCAAAAGTACGGATACGGGCTGGAGGCCGGCTCAAAGGCCGAGCTACTGCTAGTGATGGCGTATAATAACGAAGGCGCGCCGATCACAGTAAACGGCTTTAAGGATAAAGAGATGATAAACATCGGCTTTATCGCGGCTGAAATGGGGCACAACATCACGCTAACGATCGAGGGACTAAACGAGCTTGAGGCTATCATCGCCATCGCAAAAGAGCGTTTTGCGCCAAAGCCAAACATCGGTCTGCGTATCAGGCTGCATAGCAGCGGATCTGGTATCTGGGCTAAAAGCGGCGGCATAAACTCCAAATTTGGCCTAACGGCGACCGAGCTAATCGAAGCGGTAAATTTGCTAAAAGAGGCAAATTTGCTCGACCGCTTTAATATGATCCACTTTCACATCGGTTCGCAAATCACCGAAATCCACCCGCTAAAAAAGGCGCTAATCGAAGCAGGAAACATCTACGCCGAGCTGCGAAAAATGGGCGCGAAAAACCTAAAAGCCATAAATTTAGGCGGCGGCCTAGCCATAGAGTACTCGCAGTTTAAGGAAAACTCGAGCCGAAACTATACGCTTAGCGAGTACGCCAACGACGTGGTCTATCTGCTAAAGACGATGGCGACGCAGCGAAACGAGGTAGAGCCTGATATCTTTATCGAGAGCGGCCGCTTCGTATCGGCTTCGCACGCCGTACTGGTCGCGCCCGTTTTGGAGCTCTTTAGCCAGGACTACACCGAGGAAAAGCTTGTGCTAAAAAAGAAAAACCCTCAGCTAATCACCGAGCTAAACGACCTGCTAAGCACGATAAAGCCGTCAAATGCGATAGAGTATCTGCACGATAGCATCGATCATATGGAGAGTATCCTGACGCTGTTTGACCTGGGCTACGTCGATCTGCAAGACCGCTCGAATGCTGAAATTTTAACCCACCTAATCATCAAAAAAGCGGCTAAAATCCTCGGTACCAAGCAGCACAACGCCGAGCTTTTAAAGCTGCAAGAGGAGGCGCAGGAACGCTATCTCGTAAACTTCTCGCTCTTTCAGTCGTTGCCTGATTTTTGGGGTTTAAAGCAAAATTTCCCTATCATGCCGCTTGACCGCCTAGACGTGCGCCCTACTCGCTCGGCATCGCTGTGGGATATCACCTGCGATAGCGACGGCGAGATAGGCTTTGATGACGAGGAAAATCCTTTGTTTTTACACGACGTGGACGTGGAAAAAGAGGAGTACTTTTTAGGATTTTTCCTAGTCGGAGCGTATCAGGAAGTGCTGGGTATGAAGCACAACCTCTTTACCCACCCGACCGAAGCGACCATCGAGATAGACGCAGAGGGATTTAAAGTGTCGCACCTACTAGAAAGCCAATCCATCCTTGATATCATGGAGGATCTGGACTACGACATCTACGAGATCCAGGACATCCTAAACGAGCGTATCGAAAAGTCAAAGCTCGTAACCGACTCGCAGCGCAAGCAAATTTTAGGCGAAATGTATCTGTTTTTAAACGATAACGGCTATCTAAAAACTATATCTTAAATTTACAAAAAGGAGTAAAAATGCTATCAAAAAGAGTTCAGGTGCTAGGCGAGAGCCTAACCATCGAAATCAGCACCAAGGCAAAAGAGATGAAAGCCCGCGGCGAGGACGTGATCAGTTTTGGCGCGGGCGAACCGGACTTTGACACGCCCGAGATCATCAAAAACGAGGTAAAATCCGCTCTAGATAGGGGCTGCGGCAAATACACCGCCGTAGCGGGTACGCCCGAGGTGAGAGAGGCGGTCGCCGCAAAGCTAAAGCGCGACAACGGCCTAGACTACGCGCCAAATCAAATCATAACCAACGTCGGCGCCAAGCACTCGCTTTTTAACGTATTTCAGGCGCTAATCGACGAGGGCGACGAGGTCATCGTACCAAGCCCGTACTGGGTGAGCTACCCGGAGATGGTCAAATTTAGCGGCGGTAATCCCGTTTTTATCGAAACTAGCGAAAAGACCGGCTTTAAAATCACTCCCGAGCAGCTAAAAGCGGCGATCACTCCTAGAACTAAAATTTTAGTATTAAACAGCCCTTGCAACCCGACGGGCGCGATATATAGCCGCAAAGAGCTAGAGGCGCTAGGCGAAGTGTTAAAAAGCACGAAAATCATCGTAGCTAGCGACGAAATGTACGAAAAGCTAAACTACGAGGGCGAATTCGTCGCGACTGCGGCGGTGAGCGAGGATATGTTTAACCGCACGATCACGATAAACGGCCTAAGCAAGTGCGGCGCGATGCCGGGTTGGAGATTTGGCTACATGGCTAGCCCGTTTAAAGAGCTAAACGCCGCGGTAAACAAGCTACAAAGCCAAAGCACGAGCAACATAAACTCCCTAACGCAAGCCGGCGCCATCCCTGCGCTACTCGGCAAAGCCGACGAGGATATCGCGTATATGAAGGGCGAGTTTAAAAAGCGCCGCGATCTAGGCGTTGAGATGATAAACGCTATACCGGGACTTAGCGTGCTTAAGCCAGATGGCGCGTTTTATCTTTTTATAAACTGCTCCGAGGTCGAGCCAGATAGCATGAAATTTTGCAAAGAGCTGCTAGAAAAGGCGAAGGTTGCCGTGGTGCCGGGCGTGGGATTTGGTATGGACGGATACTTTAGGCTGTCTTTTGCGACCGATTTAGAAAGTATCAAAAAAGGTATCGAAAGGATCGGCGAATTCGTAAAAAGTTATAAAAGATAATTAAATTTTGACTCAAATTTGACGCGGCGAGCTGGTTTTGCGGCGTCAAATTTGGAATTTTTCACTTCTGCTAAATTTGACTCTCCCTTTCATCTCAAATTTTCTCGCGTTAAAATTTAAGCCGCCTAGGCAAGATTAAAAGCTGTGCCGATAAAAACCTTAGTAAAAATTTGCACCAAAAAATTATTTGAGAAAATCAAAGCGGCGAAAATAAAATTTGAAAAACGGCATTGGCCGTAGATAACAGCTTTATATATGGCGACATGAATGCAAAAACAACGCCGGAGAATGCAGAAAATTTTGCAAATTTTACATGAAGCTGCGCGCGATCGTTCGGATAGAAAACCACTGGACTATGAAAGACAACGCAGGAGATTTAACTGATTTTAAAGAGGATATTTGTGGTAAAAACAGCAAAAAGTAGTTTTTTAAATACTAGTTTTTGGCATTTTGCAAGAGAATAAAATTTATAGACTTTAATCCAAATACTCAAATTTCTGCTCAACGTTCAACATCACTTCGCAGTCGCAGTATCCGCCCTGCTCTTCAAGCCATGCGAGCACGCTCAAAACGTCTTTTACGCCCAAATTTACAAGGATTTGCTCGGTGAGTTTTAGGCTGTGATCGCAGCCGTGCTCGTGAAGCTGGGCATCCAAAATCTCAAAAAGCTGCATAAATTTATCCCCTAGTTCAGGCAAATTTTGCCTAAATTCGGCTAGTTCTTTTTCTTTTATGGCTTTTAAAATTTCTTTTGCTTTTTTCTGCGGATTTTGCGTTCAAATTTACGCCTTTGATAGTCAAATTTGACGGCGATTATGCAAAGTAGCCGTCAAATTTCTAATTCTTTTTAAAAAATCTAGCGATCTTAGCTTGTAGTTTAAAAAAATCGGCCAGCTCCATTATCGGATATGCGCCAGCGTATTTTTTACCGCCGGCGATATCTTTTGACACGCCGCCACGCGCTGCTATCTGGGCAAAGTCGCCGACTCTCAAATGCCCCGCCGAGCCGCTTTGTCCGCCCATCACGACGTTGCGTCCCAGCTTGGTCGATCCTGCGAGCCCTACCTGCGAAACGAGTATCGAGCCGTAGCCTATCTCGCAGTTGTGGCCGACTTGCACGAGATTGTCGATCTTTACATGTGCTTTTACGATCGTGCTTTCAAACACGCCGCGGTCTATCGTCGTGCATGCGCCGATCTCGACGAAATCCTCTAAAACGACGTTGCCGTTGTGGTAAATTTTCACGTGTTCGCCCGTTTTCGTATGCGCGTAGCCAAAGCCGTCGCTACCGATGACGGCGTTTGCGTTGATGCGGCAGCTGTTGCCGATAACCGTATCGTTATAGATGACGACGTTTGGGTGGATGACGCAGTTTGCGCCGATTTTTACGTTGTCGCCGACGTAGGCGCCGGCCATCACGAGCGTGTTATCGCCGATTATGGCGCCTGAGCCCACGTAGACGTTTGGCATTATCTTTGCGCTTGGCGAAATTTGAGAGGGCTGCGGCTGGGAGGCTAGAAGCTCTTTTGCGAAATACTCGCTCAAAATAGCAAAAGCAAGGTGCGGGTTTTCTACCACTACTGCTCTGCTTTGCGCGCTGACGAGTTCTTTTAAATTTGATGCGACCAAAATCGCGCCCGCCTTTGAGCCCTGGATAAATTTAGCGTTTTTCTCGCTGTCGCAGTAGCCTAGCTCGCTAGACCCTGCGTTTGAGAGCGAATTTAGAGCCGTGATCTCCAGCTCCTCGCCGCTAAATTCCAGTCCTAAAATTTTATAAATTTCGCTTAGTTTCATCATAGATCCATTAGCACAGAGCCGCCGCGTACGACGTCTGTGGGGTTAAATTTTTTGATAGCTTTGAGGAAATTTTCTATCCTGCTCGCGTCGTCGCTGACCATGACGACGATGTAGTTTTCGTTGGTGTTGGCTACGATGCCGTTGTAGGCTTTTAGTATCGCGTCTAGTCCGCCGAAATTTTCGCTTAGCGGGATTTTAACGAGCGCCATCTCTTTTTCGACAAATTCGCCGCTTTCGATGACTTTGTAGGTCGGTATTAGCTTGTGTAGTTGCTTTACGATCTGCTCGAGCACGCGCTCGTCGCCGCTAGTGACGATACTGATACGAGAAAGCTCGGTGCCTGGGATCGGTGCTACCGTGAGCGTGTCGATGTTGTATCCGCGCCCCGCAAAAAGCCCGGAAATGCGCGATAAAACGCCGTGCTCGTTTAGCACGATGACTGAAATCACTCTTCTTATGCTCATTTTTATTCCTTGCTTTTTAAGATCATGTTGTATATCGCCGCGCCCGCAGGAACCATCGGCAGTACGTCCTCAAATCTATCCACGCGCACGTCTAGCACCGCCGTTTTGCCACAGGCCATCGCCTCTTTTAGCGCTGAGCGAAACTCGTCCTTCGTACGGCATACGAAACCCGCTCCGCCAAAGCCCTCTGCGATCTTTGCAAAATCAGGCTGCAGGCTAAGGTCTGTCGAGGAGTAGCGCTCGCCGTAGAAAAAGGTCTGCCACTGGCGCACCATGCCTAGGAAGTTGTTATTTAGGATGATGTTAATGACGGGTTTATCTATCTCGGTGGCGGTCATCAGCTCTTGTATATTCATGAGGATCGAGCCGTCGCCGGTGAAATTTACGACGATATCTTCAGGCTTTGCTATCTTTGCTCCGACGGCTGCAGGCAGGCCGTAACCCATAGTCCCCTGACCTCCGCTAGTTATCAGCTGGCGCGGCCTATCAAACGGATAAAACTGCGCGACCCACATCTGGTGCTGGCCGACGTCGGTGGCGATCACGGCGTCTTTGCCTGATTGCTTTAAAATTTTAGCCGTTTCGCGCACGACCCACTGCGGTTTTAGGACTTCGTCGCTATCTTTGTAATCCAGCGGATTTAGCGCGTCGTAGCGAGCCAATATCTCGCGCCACGCGGTCAAATTTTGCTCGTTTACGGTTACTTTTTCCAGCATCTCTTCTAGGACGAAATTTAGATCGCCTACGATCGGGAAGTGCGCGTTTACGATCTTTGAGATCGAGCTAGGGTCGATATCGACGTGGATGATTTTGGCGTGTTTGGCAAATTCGCTTAGCTTGCCCGTCACGCGGTCGTCAAACCGCACGCCAAGCGCGATGATGAGATCGGTCTCGCTCATCGCCATATTTGCCGCGTAGCTGCCGTGCATACCGACCATCGAGAGCAGATTTTTATCCTCGTGCGCTAGGACGCCAAGCCCCATCAGCGTTTCGACTGCTGGGATGCCCGTATTTGCGCTAAATTTACGCACAAGCTCGCTAGCGTTCGCCGCTACGACTCCGCCGCCCAGATATAATAGCGGGCGTTTGGCTTCGGCGATGACTTCAAGCGCCTTTTTGATCTGCTTTGCGTTGCCTTTGTAAGTCGGTTTGTATGTGGGCATCTTTATCTCGGTCGGGTAATCAAAATCTCCCACGGCCGCGGTTATATCCTTTGGGATATCGACGTGAACGGGCCCCGGGCGTCCCGAGCGAGCGATATAAAAGGCCTCTTTTAGGATGCGGGGTAGCTCCTCGATACTGCGAACGAGGTAGTTGTGCTTCACGCACGGGCGAGAGATGCCCACGGCGTCGATCTCCTGAAAGGCGTCCGTGCCGATAAGCGAGGTCGGAACCTGGCCGCTGATTAATATAAGCGGAATGCTATCCGAGTATGCGGTGGCTAGACCCGTGACCGCGTTTGTAAAACCGGGGCCGCTCGTCACAAACGCCACTCCGACCTTGCCGCTAGCGCGCGCGTATCCGTCTGCTGCGTGCACGGCGGCTTGCTCATGACGCGTCAAAACGTGCTTGAAATAACTCTGCTTATACGTCTCGTCATAGATGTTTAGCGCCGCGCCGCCTGGGTAACCAAAAACCGTGTCTACGCCCTCCTCACGCAAGGCTTCCATCACCATGCGCGAGCCAGAAATGCCTTTTATCATCTGTATCGCCTTTTGATAAATTTGACCCCGATTATACAGCTTTAAGGTTTAAAAACGCGTAAAATCGGGCTTAGAATTTGAGTTCGGCTTTGAAAAGGCTTAAATTTGAGTAAATTTGCCAGCGAAATTTAGAAGGATTCAAATTTGGATAGGCTATTAAATTTGACGCGCCGAGACCCGCATCTTGAAAACGCTAAATTTGGTTTGGTTAAATTTGCCATTGTGAGTTAGGCTTACTTGAGTAAAAAACAACCTTAGACGGTTGTTTTTTACTTTATTGTAAAGGGGGTGGGGGCTTGAATGGCGAAGTCGCTCCCCACCCCCTTTAAACCCTCCCCCTACGACGCTTTTATGGTGGCGACATAGCTTTGCTAACGCAAAGCGTCGCAAATTTAAATTTAGTGTTTTTAAGGTGCGGGTCTCAGTGGACAAATTTTGAAGCCAAAATTTGTAAATTTGACTTAAAATTTGAACGCAAAGAGTCAAGGCGAGGTATTTTTGCTTTAGACGAGGCAGAAATGAGCCGAGCGAGGGCGCATACAAGTGGTATGTAACCGAGCTTCGGCAAAATTTCCAACGAAGTATAAAGGAAAAAGACAAGCCGCCAAAAAGCAAAGGAGACTAAAAAGGCCAGATCGCCTCCATAAGCTTCGTCCCCCACGGCTTCCTCGTCGCCCTATCCACGTCGCCTTCGGTTTTATATAAGATCTTGGCGTCTGCGATGTAGCGCGAGTCGATCTCGTTGGCGTTTGAGATGTCGTACGGACGGATCACGCCGCTAAGCTGCATGATCTGCTTTTCGCCGTTTATGAGCAGCTCGCGCGAACCCTCGATAAAGTAGTTGCCGTTTTCTAGCACCTTGATGATGCGTGCCGAGATCGTAGTCGTAAAGGCCTCTGCGCGCACGCTAGATCCTGCACCCGTAAATTCGTTTTTCGTGCCCGCACTAAAGCCGATATCACCGGCTTTGTTTAGTTGAGTAGCCAGCGTTGATAGCGGCGCAGAGCCTGCGGTAAATATCCCTCCGCCAAGACTTATTGTGCTATTTTTACTCGTATCGTGCTTGCCGCTGGAGCTTTGGTTGGCGCGCTCGCTGATGACGACGGTTACGATATCGTTTACGTTCATCGCCTTGCGGTCGGCAAAAAGCGGGTTATCTCCGCGACCAAAAAGGCTGCCCGCGTTTGGTTGGTTGTTGACCTGTTTAGCGGGAAGCTGCTCGACGTAAACGGGCGGCTTCATGTCTATGCGAGGGTCGGCGCTAGGTAAACACCCGCTCAAAAACGCTGCTGCAAGGGCGCAAAAGTAAATATTTTTTCTCACGTTTTACCTTAAAGTGAAAATTTTACGATAAAATAAGCAAATCAAGTTCCAAAAGGAAAATTATGGCTAATTCCATCCTTGCGCTTGGCGCGAATTTTCAAGAAATTTACGAAATTATATCAGCAAAATTTAAAAATGTAGCCGTTTTTGACCCCATCAATGATTTTTACGGACTCGAAAATGCCAAAAAAGCCTTTGAAAACGGTAGCGAGCGTGATTTTTTTAAAAGCATGATAGATGAGTTTGACCGCCTGGCTAAAAGCGCTGATTTCGTACTGGTTAAACCCGTGCAAAGTATAGCAAATATCGGCGAAATAGAGCTAAATTTACAGATCGCGAGACATTTAAACGTTCCCGTTTTTTGCCGTGAAAATTTGAGCTTTTTTACGCGAAACTCAAAGCTGATCGTAAGCGGAAATTTAGATGAAATTTTAAATACAAAGCAAGATATCATCACGCCTTTACGCTTTGAAAATTCGCTATTTAAACTCGCCGCAAAAGATAAAAAAACCGTCGTTTTGCCAGAAAGCGAAGACGAGCGGATACTAAGAGCGAGCGAAATTTTACTAAAAAGCGGCGCGGTAAATTTGATCCTTTTGGTCGACGAAAACAAGGTTAAATTTGACGCGGGAAAGCTCGGGGTAAATTTAAGCGGCGCGAGATTTATAAATTTAGAAAAAAACGAGTACGCAGATCGCCTAACCGCCGCGCTTTTTGAGGCTCGCAAAAGCAAGGGCGTAAGCCTAGAGCAAGCCCGCGAACTCGTGCGAGATAGGACGTACTTTGCCACGATGCTAGTTCAAGAAGGGCTGGCAGACGCCATGGTGAGCGGCGCAAACACTACTACGGCGCACACTATCCGCCCCGCTCTTCAGATCATCAAAACGCCCCCAAATAGCCCGCTGGTTTCAAGCTCGTTTATAATGTGCTTTGACGAGGAGATCCTGATCTACGCCGACTGCGCGATAAATCCAAATCCGGATGCCCGGCAACTAGCGCAAATCGCTCTAGCCTCGGCTGATACGGCGCGCGCTTTTGGACTAGAACCACGAGTAGCGATGCTAAGCTACTCTAGCGGAGATAGTGGCAGTGGCGCTGATATCGATCTGGTTAGAAGCGCTGGCGAGATAGCGCACGATTTAGCCCCCGCCCTAAAAATCGAAGCTCCCGTACAGTACGATGCGGCCATAGACCCCGTAGTAGCGCGCAAAAAGCTACCAAACAGCGACGTAGCAGGCCGCGCGAACGTTTTTGTATTTCCAAATTTAAACGCGGGCAACATCGGCTATAAAATCGCGCAAAGAAGCGCAAACTGCGTCGCCGTCGGACCCGTGCTACAAGGTCTAAAAAAACCGGTAAACGACCTAAGTCGCGGATGCGGCGTGGGAGACGTCGTAAATACGGTCCTAATAAGCGCGATACAAGCCGCAAACAAAGGAGAAAAATAGTGAAAATTTTGGTTTTAAACTCAGGCAGCTCGTCGGTTAAATTTCAGCTTTTCGATATGGCGGATAACCGCGTCATCGCTAGCGGCCTAGTCGAAAAGATCGGCGAAGCAAGCTCCTATGCCAAGCTAAAAGACGTCGGCTCGGATAAAATTTACGAGGAACGTGCGCCGCTAAAAGACCACCACGAGGGGCTTGAGGCTATGAGGCGGCTGTTTGTTAGTTCAGATACCCTGCATGATTTTAGCGAGCTAGACGGCATCGGACACCGCATCGTGCACGGCGGCGAGAGCTTTAGCGACTCGGCTCTAGTCACCCCTGACGTCATCGCCAAAATCGAGCAAAACTCCGTGCTGGCACCCCTTCACAACCCGGGCCACCTAGCGGGCATAAAAAATGCGATGCAAGAGAGTGGCAAAAAGGTACCTCACGTCGTCGTTTTTGATACCGTATTTCATCAAACTATCCCCGAGTACGCCTATAGCTACGCCCTACCCTTTGATCTTTGCAAGAGGCTACATATCCGCAGATACGGCTTTCACGGCACTTCGCACCACTACGTGACCAAAAAGGCCGCCGAGTATCTAGGCGTGCCGTACGAGAAATTTAACGCCGTCTCGCTGCATCTAGGCAACGGAGCCTCCGCCTGCGCCGTGCAAGGAGGCAAAAGCGTCGATACCTCGATGGGTTTAAGCCCGCTAGAAGGCCTGATAATGGGCACTAGAAGCGGCGATATGGACCCTGCGGTGCTTACATATCTTTTAAATTTAGGCGAGCTCACGGCTGAGGGCATAGACGCGTTTTTAAATAAAAAAAGCGGACTGCTAGGCATCTGCGGCTCAAACGACATGCGCGAAGTGGTTGTCAAGATGCAAGGCGGCGACGAGCGCGCGCATCTGGCATTTGAGATGTTTTGTTACCGTATTAAAAAATATATCGGCGCGTATTACGCGGTTTTGGGCCGAGTGGATGCGGTCGTTTTTACCGGCGGCATCGGCGAAAACGCCCCGTATAGCCGCGAGAAAATCTGCAACGACCTAACGCATATGGGTATAAAGATCGATCACGAGCTAAATTTTGCCGCAAGCGGCGGTATACGAGATCTCAGCGCCCCTGACGCGGCGGTAAAAACTCTCGTCGTGCCTACAAACGAGGAGCTAGAAATCGCACTAGAAACAAAGCGGGTGATAGAAAATCTCTAAATTTGAGCTTTTGTCTGTGTGGCCTGCGCGTTGTAGTAAGCTTTCGGTGGGCCTCTTTGATTTGGCGAGCTTTGTGGCCTGCAAATTTGACGAGTCGCTTCTGGGGCTCGGTCAAATTTGATCTCAAATTTACGCTCAAAAATGGCGGCAAATTTGACTAGCCAAACCCCAAATTTACTCCGAGTCAAAATTTGAATCTAAATCTCTCAAATTTTGAAAGCCCTCGCACAAATTTACTCGCCTGATTCACTTTATTTTAAGCCGCGCTTGGTCAAAATTTACGTAAAATTTAATCAAAAGCGACCAAATGACCCTTTCGCAAGCATTTATATTAAC
>CALCKS010000072.1 GCA_937965895.1 uncultured Campylobacter sp. | reverse complement strand
CCGTCACGCCTAATCAAAAACTATTTAAACTACGCCTATTCTGTCTGGAATATTTATGACATAGCTTACTAAATTTACAAATTTAACTACATCAAATTTAAAAACTCAAATTTAGTGTTTTTTCTGTGCGTGTCTGGGCGCGTAAATTTAAAATTTAATTCGTATAGCTTTGCAGCTTTTCATAATCCACTATCAAAAACTCATGCGGCGTTATGCGTCTGATGATATCGTCTTTTATGAGCTCGTTAAACGCCGTGCTTGCGCTTTGGCGTTTGAGTCCGACGAAGCTTGAAAGCACCTTTAGCGAAAATGGCAAAAAGACGTAGTGATAGCCGTTTTGCGTCAAATTTTGCTCGGCGGCGAGCTCGACGAGGAAGTTTGCGATGCGCCCCTTCGCGCTTTCAAAAAGTATCGATTTTATGATTTGGCGCTGCAGTAGCGAGATATTTACGAGCGTGTCGGCGTATGCTTTGGCAAATCGCTCGTTTTTTAGCAGTTCGCCCATATCGCCCGCGTCGATCGAGTAGACCTCGCTGTCCTCTAGGATCTCTAGCACGCACACGTCGTCCACGATCGAGATGTTGTCTTTTTGGAGGTGATAGACGATAAACTCCTCGCCGTCCTCAAAAAAAGAGAGCTTGCCCGAGCCGCTTTTAATTATCACGACTTTGATTGATTCTGCGTAGATTGTGGCGCCTTTGGCTAGGAGCTCGCGGTTAAATTTAGCAAGCTCGTTTTGGTTCAAAACGTCTAAAATATCGGTCTCAAGTAGGCCTAGTCGTGATTTTTTCAAGTTTATCGTTTCTTATGATTATTATTCGGCGATTATTTTATCTTAAATATTTTTAAAGTGTATTAAATTTATCGAGGCCGAGCGCGATTATTCCGCTAGTTTTATATATTCAAGCCGCGGCAAAAATCGGGCGGCTAAAATTTAGACGGCAAATTTAGCCCGTTCTGAGGCTAAATTTTATAAAATAGCTCAAAATTTAAGGACGAAAAATGTTTAACGGACTGATTAGAGAGATCGCGCAGGTTGCGAGCTATTCGCAAAATACCCTGCGACTAAAAGCCTCATACCGCCCAAATTTAGGCGATAGCGTCGCGGTAAACGGCGCTTGTCTTAGCGTGACGCAGCTGCACTCAGACGGCTTTAGCGTGGAGCTTAGCGCCGAGACTAGAGCGCACATCGCGACGGAAAACTTGCGCGGACGCGTGCATATCGAGCCTGCGATGCGGCTAGCAGACCGCGTGGATGGGCACCTGCTACAAGGCCACGTAGACGCTATCGGCGAGGTAGCGCGTATTGAGCGGCGTGAAAACGGGGTCGATTTTTATATAAATTTGCCCTCTAGCGTTATGCCGCTGATGGCAAACAAAGGCAGTATCGCGGTCGATGGCGTGAGCCTCACGATCAACGAAGTTTTGCCCGCAGGCGTGCGCCTCACGATCATCCCGATCACCTTTCGCGAGAGCTTGTTTGGCGAGTTTGAGCCGGGACGCCGCGTAAACGTGGAGAGCGACTTGCTCGCGCGCTACGTGGTTAGGCAGCTGGAGTTTGTCGGCGTTTTAGGCGGCGTAAACGGTGGCAAAAGCGAGATCAGCTGGGACGAGTCGCAGCACATCGCGAGCCTTTATTAGGCTAGGCGGGTTAAATTTGACGGAAATGAAGCGGGAAATTTTAGATGTAGTTTTTGAAAGCGAGCGCTTGAAGCTTGGCTTTACGACGCGATTTGGCGGAGTAAGCGGCGGCGCATACGAGGGTTTAAATTTAGGCGATCACGTCGGCGACCTGCCTGCAAACGTCGCTAAAAATCGCGAAATCCTAGCCGAACAAATCGGCGTAGCGCCTAGCAATCTAAAATTTATGAACCAAATTCACTCAAATCGCGTGGAAATTTTGCGAAATATTGATGATGAGCTACCGCCTTGCGACGGCGTGATAACCGCGCTTAGAGGCATTGCGCTTTGCGTTTTGGTTGCCGACTGTTCGCCCGTTTTGATCGCAGATGAGCGGCACGGCGTGGTTGCTGCAGTGCATGCGGGCAGGGCGGGCGTAACGGGTAAAATTTGCACGAACGCGATAAATTTGATGGCGAGCGAGTTTAGCTGCGAGGCTGGCGATCTGCGCGTGTTTGTCGGTGCAAATATCAAGGCGCGAAACTACGAGGTGGGCGAGCTTGATCTGGGCGAGTTTAACCGCTATAAAAATGGCGGCAAATTTGATATGGAGGCTGCGCTGCGGGACGAATTTGCGCAGCTTGGCGTAGGGCGAGCGGAGTTTGATCCGCGCTGTACGTTTGAGACGAGGGAGCTGTTTTCTTACCGCAGAGATGGCGTCACGGGGCGATTTTGCGGTTTTGCGATGAATAAAATCTTGCCAAAATAGCCGTATACGGCCTAAATTGAGCGTAGACGAGCGCGTAGTCAGGCGAGTTTAGTTAAAATTTCATTTATGTTTATTAAAAAGGGCTAAAATTTAAAATGATACCTCATAAAAAGGAGCACAAATGAAAAAAATTTTACTTTGTTTGATTGTTGCGGCGAGCGCGCTTTTTGCGGCGCAAACAAGATCCTCAAACGAGATGGCAACTGCCCCTGCGAGCGCGCCTACAAATTTGGCAAACAAACAGTTTGAAGACGCGCTAGCGATGTACCGAGTCTCGGATTTTAGCGAGGCGGCGAGACTGTTTAATCTAGCTTGCGAGAGCGGACACGCGCGGGCATGTTACGATATGGGCGCGATGATCGCTAGCGGAAAAGTCGCAGCAAAGCAGCCTGGGGCGGCGGCTAAATTTTACGAGCGAGCGTGCAAAATGGGTGATAAGCTGGGCTGCTACGCATTAGCGTACGCTCATCAGACGGGCGTGGGCGCAGCAAAAGACGAAGCGCGGGCGTACGAGCTCTATAAAAACGCATGCGAGCTGGGCCTAGCCAAAGGCTGCAACGAAGCTGGATACATGAGCGAGCGCGGCATGTGCGTAAGTGCGGACGTCAAAGCCGCGGTTAAATTTTACGAAAAAGCGTGCAAGATGGGGCTAGAGGTTGGCTGCGAAAACGCTAAAATTTTAAAGCATTAAGCTAGTCTAGAGCCTTAAATTTAGCTCGGTAGCGCGTTTTGCGTCTTGCTTTTCGTAAAAATGCGCCCGAGTTTTGCGCTAAATCTAAATGCTTTACTCGCCAAGACACGATTGGTCTTCGTAAATTCGTAAAAATTATTCAAATTTTGCTTTTGGCGATTAAGAGAACTATTTGGCGTATAAATTTGCAAAATAAAGCCGTAAATCTAAAATTTAAAAATCTCTCCAAAAATAAATCCAAATTTTAATCTATTTTTAGCTATAATTTGATATCAAATATCAAAAATAACCGAAAGGAAAAGCATGAAAACACGTAAAATTTTTGCCGTTGCGATACTTGCGGGAGCCGTTTGTTCGGCGCAGGCGCATATGTTTTGGGTGGACGGTGCAAACGACGAAAAGACGGGTAAATTCGTCGCAAAAATAGGTTATAGCGACGATTTTCCAAACTATGAGCCTATAATGCAAGAGCGCGTCCATCTTTTTGCACCCGTTACCCTGATCGGCAAAAACGGACGGAAAAAAGAGCTAGCGCAAAGCGGCAAAAACTACCGCTACGAGGGCGAAAAGCTGGGCAAAGGCACCTATATCCTGCTTGCGCGGCAAAATCCGATGTATTCGCTAAAAAAGCGCAGCGACGGCAAGTGGATTATTGACAAAAATAAGCTTGATCTAAAAGATTTAAGCGACGTGCAAATCTGCCGCCTGATGACTATAACGTCCAAAAAAATCCTAAATTTAGGCGAAGCAGACGACTTTGTCGCTAAGCCCGTCGGAGAGAAAATCGAGATCGTGCCGCTACAAAATCCGGCTAGTTTTCGCGTGGATAAGCCCTTTAAACTACAAGTTTTGGCTGACGGCAAGCCGCTAGAACGCGCCAAACTAACCGGCACTTTTGCGGGATTTTTAGAGGATAAGCGAGCGTTTTACGGTATGACCGACGCGCAGGGTATCACCGAAGTCGTAGCGCTAAGGCCGGGCTTTTGGGTGTTTGAGGTGATTTATGAAAGGCCTTATCCGGATGCCGCAAAATGCGACAAAGAGACGCTAAAAACGACGCTGGGCTTTGATATAAAAGAATAAATCGGCGTAAATTCGGGCTTTGGGTAAAATTTGAGCCCGAATTTACCTTAAATTTCATATAATCGCTTCGTAACCTAACTCAAAAACGAGGAAAAATGCCATACGAAAATTTTAAATCAAAAAATCCTCTCGCGGCAAAAATCGCCGTAAATGCGAGAAAATTTGACGTCCAGACGCTGCAAAACGAGGAGCTTGTAAATTTGCTTTTAAATGAGAAAAAGATCGAAATCTCTAGCGAGCAAAAAGAGGCCGTAGAGCGCGTATTTACGGGACTAATGAAGATAGAAGAAAGCGTGCAGCTAAGCGGATAGTCGGCTAAATTTGACTTCGCTAGCCCAATCTACAAAAATAAAACCAAAGCATTATCCAAATCGCCGTTTCTCCGCCCAAAACCGAAATATCCGGTTTTTATCAAATTTGATGTAAAATGACGGCGTGATATCGCAGTCAAAAAAGCCAAAAAAACGTAAAATTTATAGAAAATCCAAAGCAAAGGAGAAAATATGCTGTTACTTAAAAATGCCGATCTATACGCGCCCGAGCACGTCGGCAGGAGCGACGTTTTGGTGGGTGGAGGTAAAATTTTAGCCGTTTCTAAGGGGCTTGATTTTCGAGTCGATGGGCTTGAGGTTTATGACCTAGAGGGCAAAATTTTAGCACCCGGACTCATCGATCAGCACGTGCACATCACGGGCGGCGGCGGCGAGGCTGGTTATCATTCGCGAACGCCCGAAATAACATTGTCGCAAATCATCCGCTACGGCACGACGACGGTCGTAGGCACGCTGGGTACCGACGGGTGCACGAGGAGTCTCGAAAATCTCTACTCAAAGGCCAAGGCGCTCGAGTACGAGGGCATCTCGACCTTCATCCATACAGGCTCTTACGCCCTACCTAGCGTTACATTTACTGGTTCCGTCACGCGCGATCTGGTGCTCATCGACAAGGTCATCGGCTGTAAGATCGCGATGAGCGACAACCGCGGCAGCTACCCGACCTCTCAGGAGCTCATCAAGACCCTTACGCAGATACGCATCGGCGGCATGATCTCGAAAAAAGGTGGCGTGCTGCACATGCATATGGGCGGTCTCGCGGATAAATTTGACCTCATTTTTAATGTGATCAAGGACTATTCGTTCCCGGTTAATTACTTTTCGCCGACGCACTGCGCGCGGACGAAGGAGCTCTTTGACGAGGC
>CALCKS010000071.1 GCA_937965895.1 uncultured Campylobacter sp. | reverse complement strand
GTCTTTTAAGATTATCAAATTTATCCTTTTAGATGAGCTTTTTAAAGCCGTTGTCGAATTTCAGCGCGTCGTGGTGACACACGTCGATACAGCGTCCGCAAAGCGTGCAGTCGCCGCCCACGAGACGAAATTCTTTTTTATTTTCGTCGTCGCCCGTTTTAGCATTTTTCTTCGTGATTTCAAGCACGTGCGGCACAAGACAGGTGTCGATGCAGACTAGGCAGTGGTCGCAGCGCTCTTTATTCCAGCTAACTTTAACGGCATTGGTGCGGGTTAGCAGCGAGTACGTCGCGCCTATGGGGCAGACGTAGCGGCACCAACCTCTGCGGGAGTAGAAAATCTCGACTAAAAGCACGAAAACCGCAAACCAAATCGCATGAAAATATCCGTAAATAACGAACCTAGACACTATGCCCGTCACGCTAAAAATCTCAAACACGAGCTGCGCGCTGGCAAAACTCATCGCGATAAAAAGCGCGGTAAAGACGTAGCGCCATTTCGGGTCGAAATTTCGGCGTTTGATTATCTTTTTGGCGGCTAAATTTTCGTGGATTTTCTCGCCGATCTCGCCCAAAAATGTATATGGGCAAATCCAGCCGCAAAAGGCTCGACCGCCCACAAGCGCGTAAAAAAGTAAAATCGTAGCCGTGCCGATGATCAAATTTGTCGGAAACTCGTGCGTCGCGGCAAATACCTGAAAGCTCATAAAAGCGTCGGTCAAATGAAAGCCTAAAATCCTTGATCCGCTGATGTCGCCTTCTAAAATTTGAATATCCGCGCGGTAAGAAAGCACGAACAAAATATGCACGAGCGCGATCGTCATGAGCCGCCAAGCGCGGATGCTAAGGCGCTTTTTGCCCTTGGCGTTTTTTACCGTGAGCGTGCTTAGAAACGGGACTTTGGCGACCGTGCAGCGCGTGGCGTACTTGTCCATTTTCTACTCTTTAAATTTTGAAATTTCATCCGCTAACAAGCCTAGATCCTCGTCTGATACGTTGTTTAAAAGTCCCTTCATTAGGCTGTTTGGTACTTTATTTTCTTTGTAGTCTTTTAGCCTAGCTAAAATTTCGTCCTTGCTTTTGCCTGAAATTTTAGGCGCCATTACGCCCTTGCCGTTTGCTCCGTGACAAGGCGCGCAGGATGTGAGGTATCGTTTGCTAACGCCCTCGCTAGGCTGATTTGCGACGCTGTTTTGTAGCTGCTTGATTTTTTTGATCTCTTCGCTATCTTGCAAATTTAGCTCTTCGTTTACGACTTTCGGCTTTGTTTGCTGCGCCGGTTTTAGCTCGGGCCTGCTAGCGTCCTTTACGGGTGCTGAGGGCTGGCTAGTCAGCATAAAAACCATGAGCGCAAGTACCAAAACTCCAAAGATTATCGCTATTTTCTTTCCCATTTTAGCCTCCTATTTTTTTCTAAATTGCTCGTTAAATTCGCTGATTTCGTTTGCTAGGGCGCGGATTTGCGCCTCGTCTAGGTTTTGGACTAGATCTTTCATCAGCGGATTTGCCTTTTGCTTGCTTTTATACGCGATGATCATGTCGTAAATTTGATCCGAGGTTTTATTTAGCAGCGACGGGCCGATGATGCCGTTGGCGTAGTCGTCGTGGCAGGCGGAGCATTTTACGATAAAGTCCTTGCTAAGGCGCCCTTTTACGAGTTTTAAATTTATGCTTTGCAGCGGGTTTCGCACCATCGCTAGCGCGCCGACTGAGCGGCTAGTCTCGCTCTCCTCGTCATCTAGACCAAATTTGACTCTCTTTTTGCCGTTTATGTCATAGCTCATAAACTGATCGTAGTCTTTTTGCGCGGTTGCGTTAGCGTCCGCTTTTTGCGTCTCTATCATGCCTGCGGCGGCGGGCGTCGCTTGCTTTGTTGCCGCTTGCGTCGTCGGTTTTTTATCATCCTTGCTCTCACAGCCCGTTATCAGCATAGCGGCGGCGAGGGCGACGAGACAGCCTAAAATTTTATTTCTCATTTTTATCCTTTGTAAATTTCATCATAGCCGCGGTTTGGCGCTATGTCGATGATCTGTGCCGGGCAAACCTCGGCGCACACGCCGCATCCGACGCAGCCTCGTTTAAATTCGGGCAAATTTCGCCCGTCGCTTTTAGCCATAGATATGGCGGCGTCTCCGACGGGGCAGAGGCTCACGCACAGATCGCAGGGCTTATCTACGCTATTTTGGACGGCGTCTTTTACGGCTTGCTCGCGGTCGTTGTAAATTTTACGCTCAAGCATTTTCGTAACGCCGCTTAAATTTACGTTTTCGCCTTTGTACGCTAGACAGGCTTCGCGTCCTCGCAGCACGCCCACGCCCATCTTTACGTCGCTAATCTGCGTCGTAGCGTGATCTAGCGCGCCGCTAGGACAGGCCAAAACGCAAGGGAAAAGGTCGCACAGATAGCAGCCCCGCTCGTGCGCGTCGATATAGGACGTGCCGTTTGAGTAACCCTGCGTTATATCTAGTAGCTCGATGCTGTGATACGGGCAGACTTGCACGCACTGGCCGCATTTTATGCAGAGCGATTCGAAATTTTTAACCGCTCCGGGAGGCCGTAAAAAAAGCTCGTCCGCGCGCGTTTCGGGTAAAAAATATCCGATGCCGTAGCCTGCAGCCGCCGCACCTGCCGTTAGTGCGATAAAATTTCGTCTATTCATAGCGTTGCCTTTTGAGCGTTATTTGGGCGCATTTTAGGAGAGTCGTCCTCTAAAAGCTTAAGCGGCTCAGAAAACGGCGCAAGTTTAGCTAGGAAATTTAGCCCGCTAATCACGGTGGAGCCGTAGAAAAAGCGTAGAGTTGGATAGTACTGCCAAAGCTTGTCGGCGTAAATAAAGTGCGAGTATGGCGTATCGCCGATGCCGTCGCGGTTTAGATCCAGGCCTTCGTATTCGTCGAAATAATTACCGCTCCACTCGTTTAGCTCGATCTTTGAGCCGGGGGTGTCGTTGATAGCCGTTTCCATGTTTCCGATAAAATCATTACCCTTAAACACGCTTTTTTCCTGCGTCGCGTGCATTTGCAGCCCGATGACGTTGTATAAAATTTGATTGTTTTCGATCAAATTTACTGTGCCCGGATTTAGCGGCGAGCGGTCGGAGTAGATGCCGCGCGAGTTATATAAAAAGGTATTTTCGCTCACGGTAAAGCCCGAGGTATCTTTTAGCGCGATACCCACGCCAAACGCTCCGTTTGAGTTGATTATCACGTTTCGGCGCACGAGAGAATTCGTAGAAAACATAAAATACATCCCCACCGCACCGCCGCTAAATTCATTATCCTCGATGAGGTTACCCGCAGAGTACATCGTGTGTACGGCGTAGCGGTTGTTTTGTCCGTAGTTCTTGCGGATTATGTTGTTGCTGGAAAACCACGCCACGATGTCGCGGCTATTATAGACGTAGTTTCGCTCGATCAAATTTTCGTGCGAATACCACGCTCGCACGGCGTCTCCGCGTCTAGGCACGTCAAAGCCCTCTTTTGAGGTGATGTTGTTATCTCTTATCACGGCTTGGTTGCACTCTGATAGCTCGATACCAAAAAGCACGTCTTTAAAGCGGTTTTTCTCGACTAAAATATTATTGCCCTTTGCGCAGCTTATGCCCGCATCTAGGTTCATTTGGCTCGTGCCGCTACCTTCGATGTTTAAATTTATGAGCTTTACGTTTTTTGCCGTTACTTTTATCACGCTTGATTTGCGGTCGCCTCGTATCACGGCGTTTTCGCCTTTGCCTATTATCGTTAGCGGCTTATCTACGATTATATTTCCCTCGTAAAGTCCGTCGTTTAGGCGCAAGATATCGCCTGGGTCGGCGGCGTTTATAGCGTCTTGTAGCGGACCGGCGAAGGCTGTCAAATTTAGCGCGCAAAAGAGCAAAAGCTTAAATTTCATTTCGCGTCTTTGAGCTCTTTTTTCTTTGAAAATACGGCTAGGATACAAAGCGCGCTCATAGCCATCATCACCCAAAATCCTATGCTAGGATACGAGTGCGTCGTAAACTGTGCGACCTTGCCGTCGCCAAGCACGGTCGGCATAAACGGTTTGATCTTAAACGCACCCCACTCTTGCATATTGTGTCCGTACCAGTATAGCCAGCCCGCAAACGCGCCCATAAAAAGCAGCGGAGCGATGGTTGGAAGCACCATAAGCAGGGAGTTAAATTTGCCGTCGTAGTATAAAAAGGCTAGCATGCAAAGCGTGGAAATGAGCAGATAATAAGGCGCAATCGCGCGCTCGACGTTGCCGCCGTGCTCCATCGGATACATGCCGATGTAGTGGTTTATGGTGTTCATCTCGTGCACATCGCCGCCGTATCCGTCAACGTGAAAATAAACCGGAATACCGTCGGGAAAGGCGTCTTTTGGGTAGTTTGGCGCTTCAAGCGCGACGTACCAGATAGGAAAAGAGGGCGTGCCGATCTCGGCTTTTTGCTCGATCGCTTTTTGTAGGCTGGCTTTTACGTCGTTCGGCATCAAGTGATTTTTGTACTGAAACGAGGTGTAAAGGTCGTAAATTTTATACGAATACCCGGCAAGCGGCTCGCCCGCGGCGATTTTAGCCTTGGCTCCGAAAAAGCCAAGCACCGGGATCGTAAAACAAACGGTCATCAAGACTAACGCGATAATAGTGTAAATTTGATACTTCTTCATCGTTTCTCCTTTATTAAATTTAAAAAATTTTTCGCGAAACGCTTTTTAAATTTAACGTAGGAGGCTCGGGTTACGCGCGCCGAGCCTCAAATTTAGCGTACTGATTCGGACCGCTAAGTCCGAATCAAATTTGGATTACATTCCAGCGTTTTCGTCGATCCATTTTAGATATTCGATGATATCTTTGATCTCTTGATCGCTCATGTGCTGATTAGGCATTCTTAGGTTAAAGTAATCGATCATAGACTTGATATACTCGTCGCCGTAAAATTTAGACGGATCTTTGATAAAGTCAAACACCCATTTCTCGCCGTTTTCGTGACGCAAAAGAACGCCCGTTAGATCTGGACCCGAGCTAACTTGACCGATGACGTGGCAGCCGTTACAACCGCCTTTTAGATAGGCTTCCTCGCCTTTAGCCGCAGCCGGGCTCATAGGCGTGGCGATCTCTTTAGCGAGATTGTTTTTAGCTCTTAGGCCGACGTCTGCGGTTTTAACCATATACTGCCATACTTGGTACTCCCAAAGTATCGCGCCGTTTACGTCACCTTTTTTATAGGCTTCGTCGGCTTTTGCTTTAGCCTCTGGGATTTTGCCGTATTGATCCAGCGCGTCGGTAACTAGCTCTTTTACCTTAGGATATTTTTCGTAATGCTTTTCTTTTAAGTAAGCCACTACGCTTTGGATAACTTCGTCGGTAGCTTTATTAGTAGCGATTACTTTATCGTATTCGGCTTTTAGGGCTTCAGGACTTAGGGTTTTTAGCCTATTTGCTTTTGCCGATTCGTATTTTTTATTCGGATCTTTAACTAGCAAATAGCCCATCATCTCAAGGTGCAACGCGGAGCAAAATTCGGTGCAGTAGTAAGGGAACACGCCCTCTTCGTCCGCTACGAAATTTACGGTTGCGGTTTTACCCGGCTCTAAAGACGCGTGGATGTTGTAAAGATCCACGGTAAAGCCGTGCGTCTCGTCCTGGGCGCGCTCTAGGTTTGTTAGGTGGATAGTTACGTTGTCGCCTTTATTTACTTCGATGTGCTCAGGATTGATGTGGCTTCTGATCATCGTAGCGTAGACGGTTACGTTTTTGCCGTTGCGCTCGACTCTTTCTTGTCCGGCAAGAGTTGCGAACGGACTTTCTTTACCGGTGCGAGAGTTTGTTCCCATGGCATAGGTGGTAGCCGGTTTTAGCTTGCTAGCCGCGATCGAAACTACGTCGTGAGGTTCGCCCAGAGGTATCGGCATATCGTATAAAAGCTCCATTTTTGAGCCGGCTATGTCGATTAGCTGGTGGTTTTGCGGGTGAAGAGGGCCGACCGGGTTAAAGCGATCGATCGAAAGTTTATCAAGAGCGATAGCGTATTTTCCCTTAGGTTTTGACGACTTACCCTCCATAGTATCAAGGTGTCCGATGTTGTAGTGGACGTTGATCCTATCTAGAACTTTTAGATTTTTGTAGTCCCATTTCACGATCTGGCTATCGACGTAAAGAGAGGTATAGATGATGCCGTCTTTTTCGTCAAAAGAGTTGTGCAGAGGTCCAAGGCCAAGTTCGACTTGTCCTTGCAAGCTCTTTGCCATATCAAGCACAGGGATGCCGTACGGATCGGTGCCGGCAAACTCTTTTTTATCGATTAGGTTTTTGATCTTTTTAAAATCATAAACCGTCGCGTGAGTATCTAGCTTGCCGCCGATAACGATATAGCGGCCGTCAGGAGTGACGTCTACGCCGTGCGGACTCTTTGGCTCAGGGATCAAAAATAACGCGCCGGCTTTAACCGCGGCGTCTATGGTAACTACTCTATGACCGTTTATCTCCATGTAGTTTTTCTTATCCTGAGCTAGCTTTTCTAAAATTTGCCAGTTATAAACGTGCAAATAGTCCGTATCGTTTCTACTAGCGCCCGCTTCAAACGGAGGCAAGCCCTTTTCGATACCTCCGGTGTACATCTCCGAGTTTATGGAGTTAGAAAACGCCCAACCGAAGCTCTCGCCTTTACCTGCGTCGCTTAGATCCTGCCAATACGGAGGAAGCTCGAGCGAGAAGGAGGCTTTCTCGTCTATCTTGCCTTTTGGATAGTCGAATTTCCAAAACGTTACCGCGCCGCGGTATGCGCTTTCGTACTCGTCTATCGAGTGGTAGCCGTTATCTAGCGGAGCCGCGTACTGTGCCGCTTCGATGACGTATTCGCTGTTTGGAGTGATAAAGCTGCCACCGTGTTCGCTTTTTACGATTGGATTAACGACGATTTGTGTAGTTTCAAAATCGTGCAAATTTATAACCGCGATGCGAGGGTTGGCCTTGTCGTTGATGAAAAGATAATCGCCGACGTATTCGCCGTTTTTCTCGGTTAAAGCAGGGTGGTGAGTGTCGCCCCACGAAAGCTCCTTGCCCCTAATCGCGCCGCTTTTTAGGATGGCTTTAGACTCCTCGTCAAAGCCGTATCCCTGCCAAGGCTCGGGCGTAAAGACGCCGATAAATTTGTAAATCCTCATCGAAGGTACGCCGTAAACCATCACCTGTCCGCTTTGGCCTCCTGAGGAAAAGACGATATAGTCGTCCTTCTTGCC
Source organism: uncultured Campylobacter sp. (assembly GCA_937965895.1). Lineage (GTDB taxonomy): Bacteria > Campylobacterota > Campylobacteria > Campylobacterales > Campylobacteraceae > Campylobacter_A. Next base: position 15,647 of record CALCKS010000071.1, on the reverse strand, counting down.
GCTTGGCTGATACGTTTTAGCAGCCGCTAGGACGTCTTTTTCCGTTAGCCCGCGCGCTTTCATGATAGCTTGCAAGTCGCTATCTGCCGCGCACGCACTGCTAACGGCAAACGCCATACACGTCGCCGCAACGATGCCTGAACCAAAAAATTTGTTCATTAAAAATCTCCTTTCTTAAGATTTTTTCTTGTAAATTTGGATATCGCCGTTTATGCTAACGGCTATGACGCTATCTTCGTCGTTAAAAATTTTTATCACGGCGTCGGAGTTTTTGCCCATTTTTTCTATCTGTTTAAACTCCGTGTCGCTTCGTAAAATTTCGCCGTTTCCAAGTCCGATATAAACTTTATCCTGCACGACTAGCAGGCTTTTAACGCGCGAATTTGAGATTTTGTAAATTTGGACGATTAGGTTCGGGGCGGCTTTGGTCTCTGTGCTCGCCGAGTTTTTTGTTTCTAAATTTGTAGAGTTCATGAAAATTGCGTTTGTTGTGCCGCTAGTCAAATTTAGATCCGCTTTGTTTTGCGCGTTTTTGACGGCGGTTAAATTTGAGCTAGAGTTGTCTTTGCCATTTGTTTGCGTCAAATTTGCTTCGGCGTCAAATTTGAGGCTAGCTATCTCGCCGCTAGCAAGTCCGAAAATTACGCCTGATTTTATCTCCGCCGCGCTCAGAGCTACGGATTTTAATCTGCCTATATTTTTTGCCTTCATGGTGCTTAAATTTACGCTAAAAACCGATCTATCCCAGCTAGTTATCAGTGCGGCGTCGCTTAAAATTTGACAGGTCGCGATATGGTATGCGCCGTCAAGACTCGCGCGCATCAGCTTTTTTGACGCAACGTCGTATGCGACAAAGGCGTCTTTGCTGACGACCGCGTAAATTTTGCCGTTTGCGACGTGAAGGTGCGTTACCTGCGTATCAAGGCTTAAATTTGAAAGATTTAGCATGCCGGCAAAAGAGCTAAAATCATCGTTAAATTTAGCTATCTCGCCGCCAGCAAATCCTGCGTATAAATTTACGCCATCAAAGGCTAGCGAGGTTATCTCGTCTGTTTTAAAGTCAAATTTGCTTATGGGTTTTAAGTCTTTTTGATTAAGTATATTTAGCGAATTTTTGGCATAGTAGACGGCTATGGTTTTGTTTTGCTCGCTATAGGCGCAGCTTTTTACGTCGAGACTAGCCGTGGCGCTAACGTCGCTTGCGAAGGAGAAAATAAACAGAGCGCATACGAGCGCTATAATCTTCATGGATGACTTCCGAATTTTAAATTTCCGCTAAAGAAACTATACAACCGGAAGGCTTAAAGTATATTGATTTAAATCAAAATCGTTAATAATTGAGCATAAAAAAATATCTCTGTGTTATAACGTAACACTCATAACAACTAAATAATAAAGCTGTTATTATTTCAGATTTTCCAGCGTTTTCTTGATGTTTTGCGCCGTTAGATTGGAGATCTCGGCGACGAATTTATCGTTTTTGTCCAGCACGTATAGCGAGGAGCTATGAGCGACGGAGTACTCCATGACCGATTTTTCAAGCAGCACCTTTTGATACTTCACGCCGTAGCTTTTTGCAACCTTGGGTAGATCGTCTAATACTATACCGTAAGAATTTGGATAAAAATACTTCGCGTACTCATCGACGTTTTTAGGTTCGTCGCGCTCCGGATCTAGGGTGACGAAAATCACGACGATATCGTCTCTTTTAAGCTCGTTTAACACGCCGCTTAAGATACCTAAAGTCGCGGGGCAGACGTCCGGACACGAGGTGTAGCCAAAGTATATGATCTTATTTTTACCCTCAAAGCTCTTTAGACTCACCGCGCCGTTTACGCCCTTGCCGGTAAAATCGTAATTTTTTAGACCCTCGGCGACGTTTGTGCCTTGACCGTTAGGGGCGTATTTGTTTGAGTAGAGTGCGAGATAACCTACACCAAGAACCGTTAAAATCAGTATAAGTACGATAATAAGCTTTTTCATCATCCGCCCTTTTAAGTAAAATTTGCGTCTATTGATGCAAGTCGAAGTCTATATAAAGCCCGCTTCTTTTGCCGTTTTCAAGCACCTCGAAACGGTACCTCATGATGTTTATCAGGCACGCGCTTAGCACGATGTTTGATATGTAGGCGTTGTCGCGTTTTTCTACTTCGGCCTTAATCACACCCATGTCCATATTTACGCCGTGGATCTCAAGGCTCGGGTTTTTAAACCCTTCTAGCCCCTCGATACGCACGATCGTCGGCTGCATCGTGTAAACGGGCTTTGGCGAGAGGCTAAATTTAACCGTCTTGCCGCGAAACTCTACGCCGCATGAGTGCTCGGTGTTCATATCGCAGGGAAGCGGGGTTAAATTTGCCCCCACGTCCTCTGCGCTCAAAAAGTCCTCTTGTGCTTGCGGTTTAAAAAACAGGTACGCCGAAGTACCCAAAACGCCGACTAGAAGGACTAAAATTATAAGAAAATTTTTCATTAATGCTTGTGGTGTCCGCCGTGATCGTGTCCGTGCTCGCCGTCTTTTTTAGCTACGACCGACTTTGCGACGATGTCTTTTAGCTCGAGTTTTTGTCCGTTGTCAAACTCTAGCGTAGCGTCTAGTTTGTCGCCCTCTTTGATCGGAGCTTTGATGTCCATTAGCATTACGTGCAGACCGCCAGGCTTTAAATTCGCCTCGCCCATCGCAGGCACCTCGATATTTTCTATTTGCACCATCTTTTTCATGCCGTCTACTTCTTTGTGCGTATGTATCTCGCCCGTAGCGGCCGCCGGAGAGCTAGCGCCGACTAGTTTTACTGGCTTATCTGTGTTATTTTTGATGTCGAAAAACAGAGCCGTATTTTTTGCGCCGGGAGGTGTAGCCTTGGCGTAGATATCAACGATCTCGATATCTGCGGCGTTTGCAAAGCCCAAAGAGGCGACTGCTAGCGATAAAGCTAAAAATTTGCTTTTCATTTTTTGCGTCCTTTACGTATAATTTTGATATTCGCTATTGTAACACAAAATAAAAGCTTTTTAAAATTTTTAAGAGAAAATGTAATATAATTCGATCCTTTATTACGAAAATACTCAACGTTAGGAAAATTTTGAAAAAACTACTAGGCTTACTTATTTTTTATGCTTTTTTTTCTCAAATTTTACTCGCCGAGGCTTTAGCGGACGCAAATTTGACGGGTGCAAAATACTGGCTAAAAAAGCTAGGCGCTGCCGATGTCAGATACGGCTACTACGAGGCTAAGACCAAAATCATCGTCGTAAATAAAGCGCAAAAAACCTTGCAAAGCTTCGAGTATGCGGGCGGAGCGCTGGAGGAAATCTTTTCTCAAAGCGTGATAACGGGCAAAAGCGGGGATAAATTTAAAGAAGGCGATCTAAAAACGCCGATCGGTGTTTACGACGTCATTGATAAATTTACGCCGCCCGATACATTTTATGGGCCGCTTGCTATGTCGCTATCATACCCGAACGCTCACGACAAAGCCGCTCGAAAAACGGGCGGAGGCATCTGGATACACGGTTTGCCGATGAAAGGCAAGCGCGAGGATGAAGTAAAAACGCGCGGCTGCGTGGCGTTTAATAACGATGCGCTGGTGAAATTTGGCAAACTGATCGGCAGCGAGGGCGTCGTGATAATCAGCGAAAGCCAAAAGGTAGACGCTAGCAAAGACGACATCGCGCGCGTACTGGCGCATCTGCACGAGTGGCTGCAGGCGTGGCGAGATAACGAAACTAAAATTTACCTCGGCTTTTACGCGGACGAATTTGTAAAAATAGACGGCAAAAACGCGCTAACGAGAGCCAAATTTGCCGAAAATAAAAAGAGAATTTTTGCGCTAAACGAAAAAAAGAGCATAAAAGCTTCAAATTTTAGCGTGACGCCGTATCCAAACGTCAAAGGGCAAAATCTTTTTAGAGTGGTTTTTGACGAGGATTATGCCGCGCCCAGCCACGAATTTAATGGACAAAAAGAGCTCTATGTGCGGCTAGATAAAGATAAATTTAAAATCTTAACGGAGAAGTAAATGCAAGAAAAAAGCGAAGTTGTAAAAAATCAAATAGAGGAAATTTTAAAGGCTAGGAGCGAGTTTTTCGCCGAGCTAGACCGCCAAGTGCCAAAGGTTGCGGGCACGGACGTGTTTGACTTTTCTACGGTTAAGGAGGCCGATCTAAAGGCGCTTTACGCTAAATTTTACTCTTACGATTATAGTATCAGGAAGCTACTTCCTAACGTTTACGAGGCGTTTGGCGTAAATTTCAATGTCTGAACTCGTTTTAAACAGATCCGCCTATATCCATAATCTAACTAAAATTTGCGCCAAAGCCGGCGGCAAAGATCGCGTGATTTTGGTGCTAAAAGATAATGCCTACGGGCATGGGGCGGCGCTTGTGGGGCGCGAGGCGGCAAGCTACGGCATCAAATTTTGCGCGGTCAAAAACGAAGTCGAGGCGCGCGAGTTGGAGCCCTTTTTCGAGCATATTCTTATCCTTTCGCACATTCCTACGGGCGGCGAGAGCGAGCGATTTATCTACGCTGTAAACGATATTTCGCTGATTGCTAAATTTAAAAAAGGCGCGCGCGTACATATCGCCGTCGATACGCTCATGCACCGAAACGGCGTGGCGGTGAGCGAAGTGCGTGCGGCGTGCGAGGCGGCTTCGGCGCACGGACTGCAAATTTGCGGCGCATTTACGCACTTTAGAAGCGCTGAAGAGCTTAGTAGCGATTATTTCGTGCAGAGGCAAAATTTCGTCGCGGCAAAAGCTGCGGTGCGCGAAATTTGCGGCGGTTCAAATTTGACCTTTCACTCGCACAACTCCGCTGCGACAGAGCGCTTCGGCGAGCTAGCGGAAGAGTGCGTGCGCGTGGGTATCGCAGCCTACGGCTACGCGCAGTTTGACGATAGTTTGGAGCTAAAGCGCGTGGCGTCGCTCTGGGCGCATAAGGTTAGCGGTAAAGTACTAAAAAAAGGGCAATGCGCTGGCTACGGCGCTAAATTTTGCGCGAGCGAGGATATGCAAATCGCCGTTTACGACCTGGGCTACGGCGACGGACTGCTGCGCTATGCGGGTGAGGGGGAGCTAAAGACGGCCGGCGGACAGAGACTACTTGGCAAAATGTCGATGGATAGCTTTTGCTGCGAAGATGTCGGCGATAGAATTTGCGTATTTGACGACGCGCGCGTTTGGGCGGATTTTTTCGGCACGATCAGTTATGATGTTTTAACTAAGCTTTCGCCTAGCATCTCGAGGCGGTTTGAGTAAAACTTCTCGCAAGTCCACTTGAGTTCGCAGGTAGCAAACCCTGCGTGCAGAACTGGTGACAAAAGCTAGCTTTTTAAATTTATGAGCTTAGTCTGCTATCTTCAAAAACGTAAATTTGCCGTCTGATTCAAATTTACTCCGAATTTTGCCTAATATCGGCTCGCGGTTTTGTAAATTTAAGACATCGTTTGGCGGTCAAAAATTTATCGCTTTTTTTCTTGGGCGGATCGTGCTAATTTTGCCTAAGCGTCAGGTTTGCTAAATTTTGCTTACTGATTTATAGCCTGTCATATCAGCGGGCAAAGCATTTTATGTTTTAAGGCGCTACCGTATTTGCTTCTATGCCTATACGCCGGCGTTTTCAATTTGGATTTGCGATAAAATCGGACGAGATTCTATGCGGCTAAATTTTCGTAGCGGCGTCAAATTTACGCTGGGTTGGCGCTAGCCGCATTTTACAAAAACCGAAGCGGAGCATTTGGCTAAGCAGGCAAAATTATTTAAATTTACTTCAAAATATCCCGAAGCGCGGTTTTTAGATCGCTAAATTTAAAGCTAAATCCGCCCTCTATCAAGGTTTGCGGATAGACTTTCGCACCTTCAAGCAGCACGACGGACCCCTCGCCAAACATCAAACTTAACGCAAATTTAGGTACTTTAAAAAACGTCGGTCGCCCTAAAACCTCGCCTAAAATTTGAGTAAATTCGCCGTTTGTACTAGGAGTCGGCGAAACGAGATTAAAAACGCCGTTTTGGCGGTTTTGTAAGGTAAATTTAAACGCTTCCAGCAAATCAGCGATGTGAATCCAGCAAAACGCCTGCTCGCCGCTACCTATCTTGCCGCCAAGACCGAGCTTAAACGCCGGCAACATCTTAGCCAGCGCGCCGCCTCGCCCCAGCACCACGCCTAGGCGAAATATCGCCGTTTGCGTCCGCGCTTTGGCAGCTTCGCTCTCCCACTCGCATGCTAGCTCGCCTAAAAATCCGCGGTCAAATTTGACCGAGCTTTCGTCGTGATCAAGCCCGTTTTCGTAGATGCCGATAGCCGAAGCGCTGATGAAAAATGGCGGATTTTCTAGCTCGTTTATAGCGCAAACTAGCGTGCGCGTAGTCTCTATCCTGCTTGCGTGAAGCTGCTTTTTATAGGCCTCGCTCCATCTGGCCGCGATAGAAGCACCCGCTAAATTTATAACCGCGTCGCAGCCGCTGATGATGTCTTTGAGTGCGTCTTTGTCGGCGTAGACAGCTCGCGGTATAGTTACTATCTCGTGCCCCTGGGCTCTAAAAAATCTGCAAAGCTCGCCGCCGATAAATCCGCTCGTGCCGTTTACGGCTATTTTCATATTTTGCCTTTTTGATAAATTTTGCTTTGATGCGTGCTGTCAAATTTGACGCGGCGCAGGGTTAAATTTGGCGTCAAATTTAACGCCCAAAGTCAAGCTGTTTTGTTCAAATTTGATGGGCGAAACGAAAGTTTAAATTCGCCCGTCAAATTTACTTTCTAAAATACTCTTTCACGCTGTTTTCGCCATCTATCTGCGAGCGTAAATTTTCTAGCGCGGCGATACGGTCTTGGGTGCTCGGGTGTGTGCGAAACAGCGAGCCCAGAGCGCTTTTTACGCCGCTAAATGGATTAACGATAAACATATGCGCGCTTTGTTCGTCGGCGTTTGCCATCACGCGTCCGCGTGCGTAGTCCTCGAGCTTGCGCAGTGCGCCTGCTAGGTGCTGGGGCTTGCCAGTTATCATCGCTGCGCCTCTGTCGGCCTCAAACTCCCGTGCCCGCGAGATCGCCATGCGTATGATGGTGGCTGCTAGCGGCATGATGACGGCTAGGGCTATTAGAATTAGCGGATTTTGCTTGCCTTGACGGTTTGCCGCGCCAAACTGCGCGAAATTTGCCAGTATTGCGATCGCTCCCGCAAAAACCGCCGCGATAGAGCCCGTTAGGATGTCGTAGTGGCGCACGTGGCTTAGCTCGTGAGCTAGCACGCCCTCGATCTCGTCTTTGTTTAGTATATTTAGCAGGCCCTCGGTCACGGCCACTGCGGCGTGGCTCGGGTTGCGACCCGTGGCGAATGCGTTTGGTACGGCTTCTGGGATGATGTAGATCTTTGGCATCGGCAAATTTGCCTTTGCGCAAAGCTCGCGCACGATCTGATAAAGTCCCGTCGCGTGCGCCTCGTCCACGGGCACGGCCCGGTAGTGCTTTAACACGAGCGTGTCGGAGAAAAAATACGAAAAGAAATTCATCCCAAGCGCAACTAAAAATGCGACCAGCATGCCGCTAGTGCCGCCTATCGCGCCACCCACGGCTACAAAAAGCAGCATCAGCACAGTCATCAAAAATGCGGTTTTAAAAAGTTCCATTTGTTTCCTTTACTCGTAAAAATTTTACAAAAATATCTCGCCGCCGTCTTTTATCTTTTTGATAAAGGCAAAAATATCTTTCTCAGCTAGGTCCATCGGAGCCGAGCCCAGCGCGCCTAGATCGTTAAAATAAATAGCGTCGTCCGAGTTTAATTTTATAAAAAATCCCAGGTCGCCATCTTGACCTATCATATAAAAATTTGGCTCGTAAAGCGCTACTTCGTAGGTTTCGTTTCGCTCTGCTAGAGACGCGCGCCCGTATAGATATGCACCCATTCCCGCTTCGTTAAAAACGTCTACGCACTCCTCACCATTGATATTTTCTAAAAATTTCAGATATAACGGCGGAAATTTTATCATCGTTTATCCTTGCCTATTACGGCGTTTTTAAATATCGCGGCGTCCGCACCAGTCTCGCTAAGCGCGGCTAGCTCGTTTTCGCTGCCGATAACGACGCAAATTTGAGCGTCAAATAGATAATCCTGCGCTAGCTTTGCCGCTTTGCCGGCAAGCCCGCGGGGTACGACGATAAATTTCGCTCCGGCCGCGTTTGCGACGATGATTTCGTTTAGATTTTCAGCCTCGACGCTAAACTGGGCGCCGAGCTCTTGCGCGCGCTTTATCGCGGCCTCGTCAAATTTAAATAAATTTTGCTTGCCTGCTTCGATCTGCTGGGCATTCTCGTGCCAAAACAGCGGCTCGTACGGCACGAGCTCGTGGCCGATTAGTTTCATTTTTTATCCTTTATACAGTCCTCACAGACATAACCGCCGCCGCTGATTACGGCGTCTTTGGCCTCTATAAAGGTGCCGCACTTTTTGCATTCGACGAAATTTTCGGCCTCTTTGTCCTCTTTTTTTGCGCCGCCTTTCACGCCTCTTTTGACGCGGGTTTTAAAAAATATCATATAAATCGCGATTAAAACCGCAAAAAAAGCCAAAATTTTAAATAACATCGCCGCCCTTTATAAGTACGTATTTTCGGTTGCCGCGCCCGCAAATTTGAGCTTCGAGCCCATCTAGCTCGCTTTGTACGCTGCTTCCTTTGTAGAGTAAGATTTGAGTTTGCGCGTCAAAAAAACCGTTGCAAATCCCAAGTAAATCTTTCGTTTTCATCAGCGCGCGACTCGTGATTAGCTGCGCCGCAAACGGCTCGCCATCCTGGATCTTGCAAGATTTTACGCGGACGTTGGTTAAATTTAGCTCGGCCTTGACGTAGCTTAGAAACGCCGATTTTTTCGGGCTAGGCTCAAAGAGATGCCACTCGCACTCCCTTAAAATCATGGCAAGAAATATCGCGGGAAAGCCCGCTCCGCTGCCCACATCGATCGCCGTTTCGGCGTCCAAAATCTGCGGGAAAATTTCAAGCGGAGCTATGCTGTCAGCGATCTGCTCGTTTAAATTTTTATAGTTGGTGAGGCTGTGCACGCGGTTAAATTTAGCCAAAATCTCGCTAAATTTCGCCGTTTGTGCGTCAAAATCCCTCGGCAGGTCAATTTTCATCTAGCATATGCCCCATCTGCTCTTTTTTCACGCGCAGGTAGTTTTCGTTAAATTTGTTCGCGTGTATGACGATCGGCACGCGAGAGACGATCTGCACGCATTTTAGCCCGGATAATTTTTTTGGGTTATTGGTTAGCAAATTTATCTTTTCGATGCCGAAGTGTTTTAATATAAAATCAACTATCTCATATGTGCGCTCGTCGGCTTTAAAACCTAGCTGGTGATTTGCCTCGATGGTGTCAAGGCCCTCATCTTGCAGGTGGTAGGCGTTTACTTTGTTTAATAGGCCGATATTTCGCCCCTCTTGGCGCAGATAAATCACCATCCCGCCGTGCTCTTCTATGTATTTTAGGCTGGCTTCCAGCTGGTCGCGGCAGTCGCACTTGAGGCTGCCGATCGCATCGCCCGTTAGACACTCGGAGTGGATGCGGACGTTTACGACCTCGCCGAAAGGTTTTTTATATATCGCCAAATGTTCTTTCTCGCCCTCCTTAAATGCCTGTATCTCGAATATCCCGAAACGAGAGGGTAAATTCGCCGTATTTGAAAGCTTGATATTCATAAAATTTTAACTCCTATTATGTTACACTAAGCGTAAATTGTAGCGAAGTAAAAGGAAAATTATGTTTAAACGTTTTAGAAGACTCAGGATAAATCCCGCGATCAGAGAGATGGTGCGCGAAACTAGCGTTGCGGCGAGCGATTTTATCTATCCGCTTTTCGTCGTCGAAGGCAAGAGCGTGAAAAAAGAGATAAGCTCGATGCCGGGCGTCTTTCAGATGAGTTTGGACGAAATTTTAAAAGAGTGCGAAGTCGTGCGAAATTTAGGCATAAAAGCGGTTATTTTATTTGGAATCCCTAGCCTAAAAGATAGCGTAGGCAGCGATGCTCTGAGCGATGAGGGTATCATAGCGACCGCGCTGCGAGCGATAAAGGATAAATTCCCCGATCTAGTCGTGATCACCGATCTTTGCTTTTGCGAGTACACCGATCACGGCCACTGCGGCATCCTAGACCACGTCCACCAGACCGTCGATAACGACGCGACTCTGGAGATCTCGGCTAAACAAGCTCTGATCCACGCCAGAAACGGAGCCGATATGATCGCTCCAAGCGGCATGATGGACGGCATCATCGCTACCTTGCGCGGGGCGCTGGATTTGAGCGGATATGAAAATTTGCCGATTATGGCGTATTCGACCAAATTTGCTTCGGCGTACTACGGTCCGTTTCGCGACGTAGCCGAGAGTGCGCCTAGCTTTGGCGATAGAAAGAGCTATCAGATGGATCCCGCAAACCGATTAGAAGCCGTGAGCGAGAGCCTGGAGGACGAGGCGCAGGGGGCCGATATCTTGATGGTAAAGCCCGCCCTTGCGTATCTAGATATCATCCGTGATCTGCGCGAGGCTACTAGACTGCCGATTTGTGCGTATAACGTGAGCGGCGAATACGCTCTGCTAAAAGCCGCAGCAATTGCGGGCGTCATCGACTATGAGCGCGTGATGATGGAGACGCTAGTTGGGTTTAAGAGGGCAGGGGCGGATCTGATAATAAGCTATCATGCTAAAGAAGCCGCCGCTTTACTAAGAAAATAGCGGCTTGTCTCGCGAGCGCTTTTCCGAGATTTCGCAAAAATTTTTGCTCCGCAGGCTATATGCCTAGCGCACGCTCAATTTTGCTTCAAAACTCGAAAAATCATCTCGCGATACTTCGCCTTGAAAATTTGCGGTAAAATTTGGGAATTTAAGGGGAGCAAAATGCGGCACTTTTTAACGTTAAACGATTTTAGCAAAGACGAAATCATAGAAATTTTAAATTTGGGTTTGCAGATAAAAAAAGAGGCAAAGGCGCGAGATTTTAAGCCGTATCTAAAAGATCAAAAATTAGCGATGATATTTGAGAAAAGCTCGACTAGAACGCGCGTGAGCTTTGATGTAGGGATGAACGAGCTTGGCGGGCACGCGCTGTTTCTTAGCTCGAGCGACATCCAGATCGGGCGCGGCGAGCCGATAAAAGACACCGCGCGCGTGATCTCGCGAATGTGCGATCTAATCATGGCTCGCGTTAATCGCCACGAAACGCTAGAAGAGCTTGCCAAATTTAGCCGCGTACCCGTGATAAACGGTCTTAGCGATAAATTTCACCCCGCACAGCTGATGGCTGATCTCATGACGGCGGTCGAATTCGGACTAAAAATAGACGAGATAAAAGCGGCGTTCGTGGGCGACGGCAACAACATGACTCACTCGTGGCTGATGCTAGCTAGCAAGCTTGGCTTTAAGCTAAGGATTGCTACGCCAAAGGGCTACGAGCCGGATGCCGACGTCGTAAATTTAGCGATGAGAAACGCTCAAATTTCGGGAGCTAAAATTTATCTAACTCATGACGTAAAAGAAGCCGTCTCGGGCGCTAACGTCGTCACTACCGATACCTGGGTCTCGATGGGGCAAGAGGCCGAAAAAGAAAAGCGCCTGAGGGATTTTGCCGGTTTTTGCGTGGATGAAAATTTGATGAGTTTAGCCGCGCCGCGAGCGACATTTTTACACTGCTTGCCGGCTTACCGCGGATACGAGGTGAGCGAGGCGGTGTTTGAGGCGCATGCGGATGAGATTTTTGCCGAGGCGGAAAATCGCTTGCACGCGCAAAAAGGCGTGATGGTTTGGCTAGATAGGCAGCGAAACGGGTAACTTAAGGAACTAAATGAAAGAAAAAAATCTACAAAAAACATACGAAAAAATAGATGAAATCTCAGGCGAGCTCGGAATAAAAGAGGGCGAAAAGACGATATTTGAGATCGTACCGACAAACGATCCTAATCAAATGAGCCTTAGCCTAAAAAGCGGCTCGTGGGACGGGGTCGAGCCATGGTTTGGCATTGACGAAAATCAAAATTTACACACGATGGTTTCGTTAAAATCGCTCTCGCAGCTCATCGAAGCTTACCGCAACGTCCAAAAGGAAAATTTCGAGCTAAGGCTCGAAAAGACGATCTGGCAAAACGTACCGATAGATTTCGCCGACGTTTGGGTCGTGGCGATGGATGAGATACGCAAGATCGCCGCAAAAAATAAAAATAAAAAAAGCATAGACGTAAATTTGGAAAAACTGGTAAAAGATATCAAAAAGCAGTATCCAAATTTGTTCGTCGATATGCAGAATATAATGAAAAACGCAAGGAATAAAACGCTATGATAGATTTTGACGCTTACGTGAAGTATTCGCGCCCGGGACCGCGCTATACGAGCTATCCGACCGCGCCCGAGTTTAGCGATAAATTTGGCTACGAGGACTACCTGCGGGAGCTAAAAAACCGCGACGCCTCGCGCCCGCTTTCGCTTTATTTGCACCTGCCGTTTTGCCGCAGCGCCTGTTATTTTTGCGGTTGCAACGTGATCTATACGAGCAAAGAGGACCGCAAAACGCGGTACATGGAGTATCTGCAAAAAGAGCTTGATATACTAGCGGCAAACCTCGATACGAGCGCGCCCGTGCTGCAAATGCACTTTGGCGGCGGCACTCCGACATTTTACGGCGCGGATCAGTTAGATGAAATCATAAAAATGATAAAAGGTAAATTTAAAAACTTCTCGCCCGAGGCTGAAATCAGCTGCGAAATCGATCCGAGATTTTTAACTCGTGAGCAGCTTGATGTGCTGGTTTCTCACGGCTTTAACCGTATCAGCTACGGCGTGCAGGACTTTGACGAGCGCGTGCAAAAAGAGATCCACCGCATACAGCCCTACGAAATCACCAAAAACGCCGTGGATATGGCGCGCGCTAAGGGTATAAACTCGATAAATATGGACCTGATCTACGGCCTACCGTATCAGACGCTAGAGAGCTTTAAAGCGACGCTGGATAAGGCTCTAACGCTATCTCCCGACCGCTTGGCGGTGTTTAACTACGCGCACGTGCCGTGGATAAAAAAATCTATGCGTAAATTTGACGAAGCGACGCTACCAAGCCCTAAAACCAAGCTTGAAATTTTAAAATACACTGCCGAGTTTTTTATCAAAAACGGCTACAAAATGATTGGCATGGATCACTTTGCAAAGCCCGGCGACGAGCTTTTTGCCGCGCTTGCTAACGGCACGCTTCATCGAAATTTTCAAGGCTACACGACCAAGGGCGGAGCCGATCTCATCGGCATCGGACTAACTAGCATCGGTGAAGGGCAAAGATACTACGCGCAAAATTTCAAGGATATGGACGAATACGAAAAAGCCCTAGATAGCGGCGTTTTGCCGTATTGCAAGGGTATTTATCTAAACGATGATGATCTAATCAGAAAAGCCGTGATAATGAGCCTGATGAGCAACTTTGCGCTTGATATCAAGGCGGTCGAGGATAAATTTGGCATCAAATTTTTCGAGTATTTTAAAGATGATTTAATCGAGCTTGAAAATTTGAGCGAATTCGTAACCGTAACGCCAGAAAAAATCAGCGTAAACGAGACTGGCACGCTAATCATCCGCAATATCGCGATGTGCTTTGACGCGTATTTGAAAAAAATACCGGAAAATTTACGCCGATTTTCTAAAACGGTTTGATGGGCGGATATGTTTAAATTTAGCGAAATTTCAGATAAATGCGTAAAATGCGGCAAATGCATCCAAGTCTGCACGATCCACAAGATAAACTCCGACGAAACGACCTCTCCGCGCGGCTTTTTAGACCTAGTAGGAGCTTACGAGCGCGGCGAGCTGAAGCTTGATAAAAGCGCAAAAAATATCTTTGAGAGCTGTTTTTTATGCACGAGCTGCGTCGAGGTCTGCCCAAACTCCTTGCGCGTGGATACGGCGATAGAAAACGTCCGTCGCGACATCGCCGATAAATTTGGCATTGCATGGTACAAAAAAGCGTTTTTTTGGCTACTGCGCCACCGCGCGGTGATGGACTTTTGCGCGAGGCTGGGGTATGTGTTTCAAAGCTGCGCGTTTAAGATCCGTGAAGGCGCGATGAGTCCGAGATTTAGCCTGCCGATGGTGAAAAAAGAGCGGCTTTTGCCCACTGCTAGCAAAAAGAGCTTTTTAAACTCGCACGCCGAGTTTATCGATAACGGCGGCGATAAAACCATCGGTGTTTTTATCGGCTGCATGGGAAACTACGCGTATACTGGCATCGGCGAGGCTCTCGTTAAGATAGCTCGCGAGCTTGGGTTAAATTTAAATTTGATGAAAAAGCAGGCCTGTTGCGGCGCGCCGGCGTATTTTACAGGTGATTTTGCGACGGTTGAGGTTTTGGCAAAGCGAAATATAGAGTATTTTGAAAAAATGCTTGGCGAGATAGACGCCATAATCGTGCCCGAGGCGACCTGTTCGGCGATGATAAAGATCGACTATGAGCACTTTTTTCATAACGACGAGCAGTGGCGAGAGCGAGCAAAAGCTGTGAGCAAGAAGATATTTTTAGCGACGGAGTACTTTGAAAAATTTACAAATTTAGCTGAAATTTTGGCCAAAAAGGGTAAAAACTTGACATCCGTTACCTACCACGACCCTTGTCATGCTAGAAAAATGCAAGGCGTCTTTAAAGAGCCTCGCAAACTGCTCGCTCAAAACTACGAAATGACCGAAATGGAAGATCCAAACGAATGTTGCGGTTTTGGTGGAGTGACGATGCAGTCTGAAAAATATCATCTAAGCCGCGCAGCCGGACAAAGAAAATCAGAAATGATAAAAAACTCGGGCGCAAAGATCGTAAGCGCCGAGTGTAGCGCCTGTAAAATGCAAATTTCAAATGCGCTACATATCGGTGGCTCAGACGTGAAGTGCGAGAATCCGATAGAACTAATCGCAAAAGCGCTCGGCTAAAGCTCGGTGCTTAGTTTATATTTTTTATAGTATAATGACGAGACGGTCGTCGGGCGCCGCCAAATTTTGATAAATAATATAAGGAAATTCGTGAAAAAAGCGATAGTCGTCGTTTTGATGTTTTTTAGCGCCTTGCTTGCAAACGACGAATATCATATTTTTGTGAGCGCTTTTGGCGACGACGTAAGCGAAAAAGCAATAGAAAGCGCGAGAGTAGCCGTCGAAAGAAAAGTAGGCAGCTTTGAGGGCGTCGAAAAGGTCGTTAGCGGTAAATTTGGTAGATACCGCGCCATAGCGATAAGAACAAAGCCGCTAAGCGGAGAAAAAATTAAAATTTTAATTAATAAAATAAAATCCTTAGGATACAAAGAGGCGTACGCCGGGATAGTAAAAAATGAAAACAACGACGATAAAGGCGTCCTTGATTCTAAAACCACTGCAGAAGAAAAAGACGTAAATATGCCGAAAAAACGAGGATTAAGAAAGAAGCCGGATCTATTTTTTAAAGAGGCTCCGGAACCAATGGGCTAAAATTTAGCTTGCATGTGCGGCTAAATTCTAATTTTTTATCCTTATTTCCAAAAAATTTTAAAAAAAGCTTGACTTTGAAAAGAAATTGGGCTATAATCCAACTTTCATAAATCAGGATGCTGGTGTAGCTCAGTTGGTAGAGCTACTGCCTTGTAAGCAGTGGGTCGGCGGT
>CALCKS010000070.1 GCA_937965895.1 uncultured Campylobacter sp. | reverse complement strand
TAGTAGCCACTCAAAACTCAACGCTAGGAGCTGATGAGGAAAGCGACGGCGATTTATTGCTTAGATTTATGCAAAGCCATAGCATTAATAATAACGATGAACGCCAAGGGCTAGAAAGCTACATACTCAACCTAAATGGCGTAAAACAATGCAAGGTTTTAGAAAACTACACTAACCAAACAGACGTCAACGGCGTAGCACCACATAGCTTAAACGCTATCGTTTTAGGCGGCGATGACAACGCAATAGGCGAAGCGATACTAAAAAAGAAAATTGGCGGTTGTGGCGTGCAAGGACAAACAAAACTAGAAATTGAGTTTTTAGGTGCTAAGCGTGAGGTTAAATTTGACCGCCCAACGCAGATAAACCCTAGAATATTTTTGCGTATAAAACGCACAGAGGGCGCAACGGATATAAACACCGATAAAATTAAAGAGCTATTATCTAGCCACGTTTTTAACATAGGCGAGGACGTTTATATTAGCCGCCTTTATAGCATTATAAACGACGTTAAGGGTTTTGAGGTTACACAATTCACAATAAATGGCGGGCAAAGTTTGCCAGTCGCCGTGCGTGAGATATGCGTTATTAATAAAAACGATATTGATTTGGCGGTGGTGTAATGGTTGAGCTAATTTGGCAATACCGCAAAAAACCACGAGCAAGAGCAACTGCGAAGCTTCTAAATGATGAAGTATATAAAGCCTTTGACGATGCCATAAAAGTAGCCGAAATTTTAAATATTGATACAGCGAGCGGTTATGCTTTAGATTTGGTCGGTCGCCACGTAGGTGTAAGCAGGGAGCAGCAAAACCTAATATTAAAAGATTTTTTCGCCTTTACCCAAACCGAGAAAAAACAAGGATTTAATAAGGGCGAGTTTTACCGCCTTGGCAATTCTTTAAAAGGCAGTTTTTATCTCAACGATAGCGATTATAGATTTTTAATAAAAGCAAAAATCATTAAAAATTATCAAACGGGTACTTTGGAAAATAGCTACAAGTCGTTAGAGTTTTTATTGGGGGCTGGCAACTTCATATTTGACAACTATGATATGACACTAAATTTGGTCTTGAAAAATGCTAAGACAACACAATTTTTAATAAACCTAATTTTTAAAAACGATATTTTAGCTCGCCCAGTAGGCGTAGGCTTAAATGTGATACTAATTGCTGACAAAAAATGCTTTGGTTTCAAGCAAAATAAAGCAAACCTGGCTTTTGGCGTTGGCAAGTTTGCAAGAATATATAAGGAGCAGTAATGATTTACAAAAAACCAAAAAATGAAATTTTCGCCAGTGATGCAAAAGACGGCGAAATAGTAGACTTCCCAAACGTTAAAAGAGGCTGGGGCGTAACTGAAAATTTAGGGTTTATCCCGCCTATGGAGTATTTTAACTCCGCATTCAACAGGGTAGATAAAGCTCTAGCCTATCAATCGCAGCGCGGCATAAGCGAGTGGAGCGCAGACGAGGAATACCCAGTTGGCGCGTTAAGCGTATTTGGAGGGGAACTCTACCAAGCTAAAACACAAAACTCCAATAAAAAACCTAGCGACAACCCGGATATATGGGTAGGTTTTCTCGACAAAACCGAAAAAGCCGCCGATAGCGACAAGCTAGATGGGCTAGACAGCTCAAGCTTTTTACAGACGTCGCAAGCTGAGCTAGTCTGCCAGTACGCTCATCAGATAGGACAGGTTTTACCTGACGGCGACTATAGTTCGTCTGATTTTTGGCTTAGTATAAAACCCGGCATTTATTACGCAACAAGAGAAAAAGGACGAAATGGCCCAAATGCTTATGGGATAGTTGAAGTGATTGGTGCCGGAGAAGTAAGCATAATTTGGAACTATCTCGGTAGAGTGTGGAAGTGGTATCAAGTCTCTAGTAAACACAATAGCGGCTGGCAAGAAATGCTAACCGGAACGAAAGACGCGGCTGCCACGGCAAACACCATAGTGGCTAGAGACGCAAACGGAGACTTTGAGAGCAGGTATATATCGGCCGCGTCGTTCAAATCAACCGCAAACAACGATGACAACCTAATGGATGTGCAAAGCTGCATAATGTACTGGAGTCCAAATGATAGGTTTATGAGACCAGCTAGTTTAGCAAAATTTAAAGAGATCATAAACGGCGTAGATTTCGCTTGTCAGAAAAATCCAAACGGCTACACAAAGCTGCCAAATGGTTTAATACTTCAATGGGGCGTTACGACAACAACTGAGGTTATTTTCCCTATCGCTTTTAACAAAAGATTAAACGTTTCGCTAACTTCTGCGGAAGACGAGTGTGAATTTGTGGCCGCCGTCGTAAACGAGGCTAAGATAGAAAACCCTAGCAATACGGGTTTTAAAATAGGCGCAAGACGTATAGCGGGAACTACGCCTGATTGGTTTAAATTTTATTGGTTTGCGATAGGTTATTAAAAGGAGAAACTATGAAATACGCACACTACGACGAAAAAGAAAAAACGCTTCTAGGCTACTACGATGACGAAATCCACGATACTATCCCAACGCCTAATATTGAAATATCGGACGAGGACTGGCTAAGAGCTCTAAACGAAAATGCAAATAGTGTAGATACAAAAAATAAAAAACTACTCAGGATAGAAACGGAACCAAAGCGAGATGAACTAGCCGAGCTCGAAAAGCAGATAAAAGAATGCGAAGATGATATAAAGCATGCTCTTATTATCGGTAACACTGCCGTATTAGAGAGCTTAAGGGTGGAGTTAAAAGAGCTAATAGTGCAAAGAGAGGAGCTAAGAAAATGAGCTATTTAATAGCTTGTGGAATATCACTAATTATAGGTGTCCTAATATGCTTAGGATACATAATATGGAAAATGAACTTATCTATATAGGAGAAAAGATGAAAGTAAGAATAAAAAGATGTGAAGTGTGCGCATCAAGGCTTGATAAAGATAATAATTGCACTTGGAGCGAGTGTCCTAAGTGCCCTAAGTATAAGACAGAGGTAAAAGATGAGACTAAACCAAAAACAAAAGCTGCAAATTCTTAAAAACGTAGCTATCGAACTTCCAGTCGAAATACTGCATTTTATCGTAGTGCCTATCGCTCTGCTAGCTTGCGATGAGAAAAGTGAGAATTTGCCTAAATGGGCAGCGTGGTTTGATGAAAATGATTACGGCATAAACGGCGATGATGGGTGGAAAAACGAGCATTTCCCAAACGGCAAAAATCGCACGTTTTTTGCGCGCCTTTGTTGGTTGTATCGCAACCGCATAGGCGTATTTAGCGCGAAATACTTGGGCGTGCGAGTAGAGGACATAGACTCAAACACGGTGCGCACTCAAGGCGACGCGCTAGCAACATACAACAAAGGGCAAAAATCAACCGAGTGCCTCGTAACATGCAAGATGAAAGACGGGACGGAGCGTTTTGGCTACTACCGCGAGATAAGATATAAAGGCTTTTTAAGCGGCTTTTATTGCCGCATTTACGTCGGATGGAAACTGATGGACGTAGTCGGTATGCGCGAGGATAACAAGCACACGTATATGGACGAGAACGACAAAAAGATACTCCAGACGGTTTGGGCGGTAAATCCGTTTAAAAGGATAAAACAATGAGTTCGGCGGTCAAATTTGCGATTATCGCGGCGGTAATTTTGATCGTCGTGCTTGCCGCAAAAATGCTAAAGGGGGCGTGATGAATTTTCTAATCGCAAACAAGCTTTGGCTAATCGTAATCGGCGCTCTTGCGGGCGTAATGCTAGGGCTTGGGGTTGAAATTTGGAAGCTAAAAAGCGACATAAAGGACGCAAAAGCGGAGCTAGCTCAGGCGCAAAAAGAGTTAGCAATAAAAGAAGCAAACCTGCAAATCTCGGCGGCAAATCTAAGCGAGTGCAATGCGCGCATAGATTTTCAAAACGAGAAAATCAAGGCGCTAACCGTAAAGCCGCCCGATGTAGTGGCGACGCAGGAGCGCGTAGTGACGAAATTTAAAAAGATAGAAGTGCCGGTTAAGGACGCAGAGTGCGAAAAGAAACTCAAATTTTACGAGGAGCTGATAAATGAAGCAGGCAAATAAAGCCGTAACGATAGCTATTTGCGCGCTATTTTTCGGCGGTTGCGCCAAAGAGCCGCAAATCATCACAAAGACAGTCTATCAAGAAGTGAGAACGCCCGTTGCGTGCCTTGCGAAAATGCCCCAAAAGCCGAAATTCGAGGCAAACGACCCACAAAGCGCGCGCGAGCTAATGGAGTATTTCAAAACCTGCGAGGAACTTTTAAAGGGGTGCGTAGATGATAGAGTTGGCGACTAGAGCTAGAAAATTTTGGCTAAGCAAAAAGGCTATTATCGAGATCGTTTTATCAATCTTGCTAATGTGGCTAGTCACGAAGTGAGGGAGAAAAATGGATGACGTAATAGAGGAGATAGGGCTCTATTTTTGGGTTATTTTGGTGGGGCTAGTGGGCGGACTGCTGAATATGGCAAATAGCGGCAAAAAGGGCGCGCAAAGGCTTGTAAATTTAGTCGTAGGTACGGCTAGCTCGATGTTTGTATGTTGGCTAGCGTATGAAACGACGTTTTACTTCACGCAAGCGCCTAAATTTTCGCTAGCAGTCGGCGGGTTTTTCGCGTGGAGAGGCGCGGAGTGGGCTACCGCGATGATAGACAAAGCCGTAGAAAAAAAGATAGAAGGACTAAACGGCAATAGCTACGACTACGGGGACTACGGCGGAAGTTTTAGACACGAGGAGCGAGAAGATGACAAATAGCGAGATATTGCAGGCGGTACAGACGCAGCGCACGAAATGCACCGTATGGAGCCGAGTAATGGGGGGGGGCGAGCGCCTTTAGAGGACGACGACTGCTCGTCGTCCGTGCGTGAGCGAGTGAGCGGAGCATATCGCGCAAGCGATGCGAGCGATGGGGTAAAAAATACCACAGACCCGTCGAGGGCTTTAATATCGGCAAAAAGGGCGAGCATAAGGAGCGCGTATTTTTCGAGCAAAATTTTAACGCGTCAGAAAAATGCGTAAAAAAATCTAAAAAAAATTAACACAAGGAGCGAAAAATGGCAAATTTTAATGAAGCTTTTCAGATATTGATGAGACTTGAGTTTTCTCGCCCCGAGGATGCGCTTGATAGAAATCCGACCGAAAGCGGCTGGACATTTATGGGCATTTATCAAAACGCGCACCCGCACTGGGCAGGTTGGGACGAGATATTAGGCGCGGTGGCTCTTGGCGGAAATATCGAGAAAATATCCCGCGCGTTATACTCTAGCGAGAATTTGCGCGCGCAGGTGCGAGCATTTTACAAAGAAGCGTATTGGGATAGGATGAGGCTCGACGAAATTTCAAGCCAAATCAAAGCGAATGAGATGTTTATCTTTGGCGTGAACGTCGGCGTAAAGCCCGCCGTGAGAGTTGCGCAACAGTTGGTAGGCGTAGTGAATGACGGCATAGTAGGCGACCAGACGTTAGCGGCGATAAGTAGATATGACGAGGAGCGATTTGACAAACAGTTTGACCGGGCGGAGCTTGAATACTACAATCGTCTGATCGAGAAAAATCCGAAATTTAGGATTTACGCCAACGGCTGGAGAAATAGAGCGTTGGCGGTGTAGTATGAACTTATACTACGACAAAACCTTTATCATAGATAGCGCTTTTACCCTACAAGCGGCATACACTGGCGAAAACGGCGAGGAGATAAGATTTAATCCCGAGTACGACGACGTATTCGTTGCTTTTACGAATATCGAAAACGACGTCGGGTTTTACGTCACGGGCGTAGGTGCGATCAGAGGTAATGAAATATTGGTGCGGTGCGGTAGCGAAATATGGCAAAGCGCGCCTAGCGGGTTTTTCAAAAACGATATTAGCGACATATACGGCTACGGCGGCGTTTGGCACGCGTATAGCGTATGGATAAGAAACAAAAATAACGACAAATACTGCGTTTTGCGCGGTAAAGCGAAATTAGTAAAAGGAGCGGATATGAGGGCTAATTTGGTGCCTGATTATTGGGCGGTGCGTCCAAATACGGGCGTGGGCGGCGGAAATAACGGGGGGAATAATAATAGCGGCGGTACGGGCGGCGGCAGCGGCAGAGACGTAAACGTATGGGATCATCTAACCGAGCTTGAAAAAATAATCGAGGACTATCTAAACAAAGAATACACGTTTGATAATGTTAATTTACGCGATAAGCTCAAGGGCGTCATTAAGGACATAAAAGAGCTAAAAACCGAAGTCAAGGCGGTAAACGACAAGATACAAGCTATCGTTACGAATAAGGACGTCGCCGTAACTACCGACAACGAAGCGCTAGCGCAGGCTATCAAACAAATCAACGCGAAATTCGGCGAGATAACGTCTAGCATAAACGAATTAAAACAAAGCTACGCTAGCAAAGACGAGGCTTTGGCGCAAAAATTCGAGGAGCTAAAGGCGACTTTACCTAACGCGGACAATCTTTCTACGCAAATAATGCGCAATGTAGAAACAAAGATCAACCGCGCAGTAGACGGAAAAACAAGCTCGATAACGAGCGATCTAAGCAGGCTTAACGCGTCCGTAAGCGGGCAAAACGTAAAAATAGACAACGCCTCGACTATCGCTACGCAAGCTAAAGACTACGCCGCACGCGTAAAATCGGTCGTAACCGATAGCAGAGGCAGGATAACGGGCTGGAGCTACGGCGACGGCAGCAATCAGCAGTCTAAATTTGAGATAA
>CALCKS010000069.1 GCA_937965895.1 uncultured Campylobacter sp. | reverse complement strand
AAATTTCAAAATCATCCCAGATATCGGTAAAACTCTCGACGCATTTCTCCGCGCCTGCGTAGGCACTAAACCAGTCGTGAACTAGAGCCTTTTTCATTCCTGCTCTCCATACATCCAAATTAAAGTTTGCTTTAGATTACTTTGGCATAAATCTATGCCATATTTTTTAAGCCTAGACGTATTACAGATTATTTTTTGCGGTTCATCGTTTCGCATAAAATTTGGATTTTGTATAACTTTTATATCATGTCCTGAAATTTTTCTCATTAAATCAAGTATCTCGCTTATACTGTAACCTATACCGGATCCGATATTAAAAATTTGTTCGTCGCAATTTAGATAGAGTAGTTTTTCATAAATTTTAATCACATCTAAAATATTATTATATTCACGTTGCGGAGTTAAATTTCCAAGCTCGATAGTCTTGCTTTTTTGCTTAAAGTGTGAAACTATCTTAGGTATTAAAAAATTACTATTTTGCCCGAAACCAGTATAGTTAAATGGACGGGTTATTAAAATGTCAAAGTCGTATTCTTTTGCTATTTTCTCCATCTTCCATTTACTCTTTGCGTATGGAGATAGCGGATTTGGGTTTAGATCTTCAGACAAAATTTGCTCTTTTTGCGCACCATAAACCGAAGCCGAACTCGCTAATATTACTCGTTGCGGTTTAATTTTTAATTCGCTTATAGCATCAAGTAAATTTTTACTCCCAACAAAATTTATATTCTCTATCAGCTCGGGATTACTGGGTGCAAAAGCGACGGCGGCTAGATGGATGATGAAATCAGCATTAAATTTTAGAGCACTCTTTATACTATTTGTGCTACTAATATCACAGCTATTTGTATCTACTCCAAAAATTTCATAACCTAAATTTTTTAAATATTTGTAGAGATAGCGACCGGTAAATCCATTTGCGCCCGTGATTAAAACTTTAGAACTCAAATCCAGCCTCTACTTTTTTAAGATCCGCTTTTATCATCATCTCGCAAAGAGCTTTAACATCGGTGGTCGATCGCCAGCCCAATTCATTATTCGCCTTAAATGGATCCCCTATAAGCAAATCCACTTCGGCGGGGCGATAAAATTCCGAACTAACCTGTACCAAAATATTGCCGTTTTTATCGCGAGCAATTTCATTTTCTCCGCAACCTTCAAATTTTAACTCAATATCAAGTGCCTCGAAGCTCAGTTTTACAAAATCCC
>CALCKS010000068.1 GCA_937965895.1 uncultured Campylobacter sp. | reverse complement strand
GTGGTGGTGCCGCGAAACGTGAAGCTCGCCGAAAGTCCGAGTTTTGGTAAGCCGGTGATTTTATACGACATAAAATCGCCTGGCTCAGTAGCGTATCAAAATTTAGCATGTTGTATTTTAGGATAACTAATGGCTAAAAAAGGCGGATTAGGGCGCGGACTAGAGGCGATTTTGGGCGATGTTGAGCTGGCGTATAAGGCTGAAATAAGTGAAGGTAATAGTGATATAATAAAAGACATAGACCTTGAACTAATTACTGAAAATCCGTATCAGCCGCGTAAAAATTTCGACGAAACGGCACTAAGGGAGCTTAGTGAAAGCATCAAAAGACACGGTCTCATACAGCCTATCATAGTTATAGAAAAAGACGGCGGATATATGCTGATCGCAGGCGAAAGGAGATTTCGCGCGACTAAGCTACTGGGCGAAAGTAAGATAAAGGCCATAGTCGCCGACATCGAGAGTCAAAGTTTACGCGAACTAGCTCTCATAGAAAACATCCAAAGAGAAGACTTAAATCCTATTGAGCTCGCAAACTCCTATAAAGAACTTATAGATGAATATAAAATTACGCAGGATGGGCTCGCAAACATTATTCATAAAAGTAGGGTTCAGATAACAAATACCATGCGGCTCTTGAGTCTCAGTTCTGCAACCCAAGAGTATATAAAAGAGGGTAAACTGACGCAAGGGCATGCTAAAGTCATTGTAGGTCTTGAGCCAAACGATGAAAAAACGGCAGTCGATACTATAATTGGACAACGCCTTAGCGTACGCGAGACTGAAAATCTGGTAAAAAACTTAAAAAATAAATTACCGTCTAAAACTGTGCTTAAGCTAGATGAAAGATATCTCGAAAGACTTGTAAATTTGAAAGAGATTTTTTCCAAATTTGACGTACCGGTTAAGATAAAAGGAAACAAAATCACTATTGAATTTGGTGATATAGCGGATATCGATAGGTTAATAAACAAGATAAAATAAAAATATTTATTTAAATTTAGCTTATTTTATCCTTTTTTTTTGTAAAATAAGCACGGTTTTATTATGCTTAAGAAAATATTAAACTT
>CALCKS010000067.1 GCA_937965895.1 uncultured Campylobacter sp. | reverse complement strand
TTTTATAAAACTTATCTCTAACAGCACTATCTTAGCAACTCTTTTGGCTTGATAGATTTATTTCTTGATCTTATTTTGGTTTTAAATCTAGAGCAATTATAAATTTTAGTGAGATAAAAGAATATCCCAAAGGAATTTCCTTTGGGATTAAAAGTATAGATATTAAAGTACGTGTATTTGGTCTTGAACTTCGATTGTAGTTGTACCATTGCTATAAAGAGTATAGCCTATGCTAGAGCTTGCTCCTTGGTTGCTCCAACCACCATCGGTAAGTTTTAGTGTATCATCACCATCACCATCTATTCTTAGCTTATCCTTGTCACTATCACGTAGTATATTTTGAACATCACTAGAAGAAAGATTCAAGTTTGTCTTTTCTCCATTAGTCATATCTAATTTTTCGATATTTCTTACTTGGCTAAAGTCTATACTATTGCCAGCAATTTTTAATGTATCAAAGCCAGATCCACCATCGATCTCTGTATTCTCGACTTTGCCACCATTTATAGTTATGACATCGTCGCCGTCACCTGTGTTTATGCCTAAACCTCCGCTTATATGCGCTCCAGAATTTATATTTACGAAATCGTTACCACTACGAGTATTTATATAAGAATCTTCTACCGTTCCATTTATGTTTACAGTATCACTGCCGTAGCCGCCGTATACGTTAGAGTTATTTCTAACCGTTCCGTCGATATTTATTTTGTTGCCTTGGTCGGCAAAGCCTTCATTTACGTCGTCGCCGTATACCGATGAATTATCTATTACCGCACCGGATTTGATGTTTATAGTATCGTATCCTTCGTTGCCTTGGATTTGCGCTCCGTTTTCAGCCGTTCCGTCGAAATTTATAGTATCGTTGCCTTCATTAGCGTAAATAGTCGCGCCGTCCTTAAGAACTCCGGTCGAACCTACGTTAAACGTATCATCGCCGTCGTCGCCGTAAACAAGTCCGCCCTTGATCTCTCCGTCCATGTTAAAGGTATCGTCGCCGTTTCCGCCGTATATTCTAGTGCCGGAGCTACCGCTAATCCCTACGAATGAGCCTTGATTAAGATTGATCGTGTCGTTACCGTCGCCGGCATCTATTTGAGCGTTTCCGTAATTCAACACGGAGCCAGATTTTACATTTACTACATCGTTTCCGTCGCCAGTTCCTACATAAGAGTTTACGTCGCTAAAATTTCCACTCATATTTACCGTATCGTCGCCGTGACCAGTAAATATAGGCTTACTAAGGCCTTGGGTTATGTTTACGTAGTTATCGTTGTCTATTATTCCACCGTTTGCACTACCTGAGGCTATCTCTGAATTATCAGTAGTGACGCTTAGAGTTAACTCCCTTCTATACTCTTTATAATCTACACCGTCATAATCATTACTGTTAGGGGTAGTATTCGGATATCTATCGGCGTCTCCTATTGCTGTACCTTGGTTTTGATTAGAGCTCTCGGCAGTCGGATTAGTGGCTAAATTTACACCATCATGTCCATCGTTATCAACGCTTTTTACTCTAACTAGAATATCGTTAATATCGTTTGCATTGTTTAAAGTTACTCTAGAACCATCAATCCATGTGGCTCCGCCATCTGTAGAATACTGCATAGTATTTGCATCATAATCTTTTCCAGCCACTCCGCCGCTTATATTAAAATTTAAAGTAGTAGGCTTATTAGTTACAGCTCCGGATAAATTTAGCTTATACACTACATATTCGCTACCATCAACAGGGGTACCATCAAGATATTGATCGTATACCATTTTGCCACCTTCCATAGCATCTTGTACAGCAGATACGTTTATAGTAGCTATAGGTAAAGCAGGTCCTGTTGTTTCAGCTCCAGCCCCAACAGCATTTCCTCCACTTACACCAAAGCTATTATCTCCACCTGCTGCTAGAGCTAAAGCATCTATAGCTTCTACATTAGCATATATGTTACTAATGTGGCCTCCTTCTGCAAAGCTAGTAGAAGATAAGCTTACAC
>CALCKS010000066.1 GCA_937965895.1 uncultured Campylobacter sp. | reverse complement strand
CTACGGTGCCTGAGTTTTTCAACGACGAAATTTTGGGCTTTTTGGTGCAAAATTTTGGCCTTCGCCTAATCAGCGGCGACGCGCAGGCGGATCTGAAATACTTCCTGGGCGAATAAGTTTCCGCTCAATTAATCTTTTCGGGCGCGCGAACGCTGTATAAAACGGTGTGTGGAATTTCTCGCGATTTCTCCCGCGCCCGTAAATCCGCTCCCGCTCGCTAAATTTTAAAATTTCGGTTGGGCGACAAATTTCGTTTTACAACACAAGTATTACATAGTCTTTGCTTATTAAAAAGTATCTTAACCAAACCTACACCCAAAAAATACCCACTCGCTCCTCCGCTTCAAATTCCATAAGCCCGCTCGCCTTGGCAACAAGATAACTTCGGTAAAAACCAATTTTGCAAATTTGGCGCATTCATTAAATTTAGTTATTTTTATACAACTATCGAAATAGCTGGTTTTAAATTTGACTAGCTTGCATCGTCTATAAATTTGGCTATCTTTTTGATAAAGTTTTCCCACGACCATGCTATATTTTTCGGCTATTTTTAAATAATTTATCTGAGTACGGATTGCGATTTATTGCTTGCCTACTAAACCTATGCTAGTTTTATAAAACTTTAAAACCAAATTTGGTCGCGGCAATAAACTGCGCTAAATTTAAGTACTTGCAGCGGGATATCGTTTTTAAATTTATGTAGTTTAATTTATGTGCATCTAGACATAAATTTGCAAAATACGTCATCCCATTTTCGCTTCATTCCTTAAATTTATGCCACGTATTTTATTAAACTAGCTTTTTAACCCCATTCTAACGCGATTTATGCAGGTAAGCACAAGCAAAAGCGCCACCGCATAAAGCACCCAACTAAACCATGTTGGTAGCTGACTAAATACCGCATATATAGTGCCTATAAGCCCAAATACAAAGGCGCGATCACTCTTACCCATAGGGCCGTCATAGCGCCTACCGCTACCGTGTACCTGCCCCAGGACGCCTAAAAACTCGCTCATAAAGGCTAGAAAGATAACGAGCGCGATAATACCCCATTCAAATGGTGTCACAAAAGCAAACGGCAGATAAAGCGCCGTGTCCGAGATAATGTCGGTAGCTTCGTTTAGATAGCCTCCTAGCGGGGTTTTTTGATTAAACTCACGAGCCAGCATACCGTCGATAGCATTCAGTGCCATACGTAAAAACATCCAGATAGGCAGCAGAAAAAATAAAGTAGAGACAACAGCAAATTTGACTAGTAATACACCTAGCAAAATAGACAAAACGCAGGCTACTAATGTGACTTGATTTGCCGTAATGCCGGCATTATAAAGACGCTTTACTAGCGGACGAAGTAGGTTTTGAAATTTAGGTTTTAACTCGTAAATACTCATGATGCTCCAAATAATTTTAATTTAGCATTTTCCCTAAAAAATACTTCAATAAAGTTTAATCAAGGAGCGTACCAACAACTTCATCAACCACCAAAAACAAATTTGTAAAAACAGACAATAGATTACAAGAGAACCAAAC
>CALCKS010000065.1 GCA_937965895.1 uncultured Campylobacter sp. | reverse complement strand
TTGTCGGCGGGCTTTAGTTTGCTTATTTTGTTTAGGATCTCTTCTATCTTAGACTCGTCCAGATCTAGCTTTTCGCTCTTTTCTCGCTCCTGAGCCTTTAGGGCTTTTTCTAGAGTAGAGAGGGGATTAAACGAGCTAAAGATCTTGGCTCTATCTTTATTCACCGCTTTTGTGCCCTCCTATCTTTTTGTTTCTATCTCGTCCGGTAGCCTCGGGTAGCAGGTCGATCGCCCTTAGGATGGAGTTTTTGCCGTATTTTTCTTTTATCTTATTTAGGGTTTTTAGCACCGTTTTTTCTTTTGCGTTTTCGTCTTCAAAGAGGCTTCTTTCGGTTTTGCTCTCCTTTACGACGTCGTTTGCAGATATGCCGATTTGCCTGATGAGGCCTGCGTTTTTTATCTTCTTTAGATATAGCTCCTGCGCTGCGTCCATGAGCACGCTAGCGATATTACTAGGCGTTTTAAACCTTACCGTGGCTCTTTGCGCGGGTTCGTTTTTGTCCGCGAATTTGATATTTATCGTGAGCCCGCTAGCTCGCACTTCCTCGTTTATCATCTTTAGAGCCAGCCTATCGGTCATCTCTTTTAGCACGATTAGAGCCTCCAGTCTCTCGTAGTCTCTGGGTAAAATTTCAGAGCTAAAGTAGGATTTGGTAGAGGGTTTATAAGCCTTGATACCCGCTATAGTGGTGGGCTCGATACCGTTTGCGTGATCTAGCGCGATGTGTGCGTCGATACCAAACACCTTTTCTAGCAGGCTAAAAGGAGCGTTTGCCATATCTTTCATGCAAAATATCCCGTATCGCTCAAGCTTTGCCATAGTTTGCTTGCCTATGCGCCAAAAATCATTTAGCGGCTGGTGCATCCAGAGCTTTTCTTTATAGAGCGCTTCGTCTAAAAAAGCGATATTATCCTCGCTGTGCTTAGCTAGGATATCAAGGGCTATTTTGGCTAGATACAAATTCGTCCCCATGCCGCAGGTGGGCGTTATGCCCGTAGTTTTTAGGATGTCGTCCATTATCATCTTTGCCATGGCTCTGGCTTCTAGTTTGTAAAATTTTAGATACGAGGTGAGGTCTATAAACGCCTCGTCGATGGAGTAAACATAGATGTCCTCTTTGGCTACATATTTTAGGTAGATGCCGTAGATTTTAGCCGCGTAGTCGATGTAAAACTGCATCCTAGGCGCAGCGATGATATATTTGATATTTTTAGGGATTTCAAACAGCCTACATCTGTTTTTTACGCCAAGAGCTTTGAGGGCTGGGCTAACGGCTAGACACACGCTGCCTTCGCCCCTGCTAGAGTCTGCGACGACTAAATTCGCCTCAAAGGGATCAAGCCCTCGCTCCACGCACTCGACCGAGGCGTAGAA
>CALCKS010000064.1 GCA_937965895.1 uncultured Campylobacter sp. | reverse complement strand
TAGGGTATCCATTACCACTTTTAAGATATCTGGCAAAAAATCTATCAAGTCTTTAGTTATATTTTTTGGTTTTTCGACTTCAACGCTACCGCCGCCCTCTATTGTTGCATCATCGTTAAAAAAATCTTGAATTGTATCATAAAGTAGTATCCCGCAGTCTTCTAGGTCGTGAAGAAGGGCTTTTGAGATACTTGGTTTTTTTAGTCCGCACATAGCTATAGTTGCACCGCTATCAGCACATTCCATTGCAAGCTTGGCTAAAAATGATACGCCGTGAATGTTTATAAGGCTTGATTTTTTCATGTCGAAAACAAAAAATTTAAAGCCGATTTTTAGTGAATATAAAAAACTTTTATATGCGAATTTGTTGGCAAATTCAGAGTCTATAAAGCCGTTTATCTCATAAACGACGACGTTTTCTTTGAGGGTAGTAGATATTTCTTTTTTGTTTGATTTTACGTCGGTTAGATGTATGGCGTATTCGTATTTTTTGTGCAATTGATTAAATTCATCTTCGTCTTTTGCGATAACTGGTTTATATCCGCGTCCTGATAGCATTAGTGCGATTTGGCGTTTTTGCTCAATATCGGCATTAAAAACGATGATTTGTTTACTTTCAGATTCAAATGCTCCCCAAAATAGTAGCGCAACATTTAGAGTCTCAAAAAAAGATAAATTCAAAACATCCTTGGACATTCTTTTTAAAGCTTTAAATTTTATCTCGTTATAGTCGCAAAAACCAATATCTACGCTGTTCTCCTTTGCTGTTTTTAATACAGATTCAAGGACTAGATTAAAGCCTACTTTATTAAAATAAATAACGTTTTTAAGAGATATTAGGATATGGCGCGGAGTTTTTTGGAGTAGATATTTTATGCTTGATTCGCTGATTTCGTATTTATTGATATCGCCATCCAAAAAGCCGGAAGGATAAAATATTGCTACGTCGTCTTTAAAACTTAACCTCATAAGATGAAACAAAATTCCTGAAAATTGATTTTTTGTAAAACTTGACCTATGAATTTTTAAAATTTCAATGTATTTAAATTTTGTTATTCTAGCTTTTTTATCCATAAATTCAGTTTAAAAAATAACATGTTTGTAAAAGCAGCTTTAAGCTTTTATTTTGTTTGTTTTGGATAAAATCAG
>CALCKS010000063.1 GCA_937965895.1 uncultured Campylobacter sp. | reverse complement strand
GCCTAGAAGATGCGGAGGGCTAAGATGATACTTAAAAGTGAAAAAGGCACCGTAAATTTTGGGTTGTTCGTTATATTTTTGCTAGTCGGAGTTTTTGGAATTTGGCTCGGTATGGCGCCCCTTAATAGCGCCGCCGTTGCTACTGGTAAAATAGGCGTAGTTAGTAACAAAAAAATCATCCAACACCTTGAGGGTGGCGTCGTAGATAAAATTTTCGTTAAAGACGGAGATATGGTCAAAGAGGGCGATCCGCTCGTCGAGATCAAAAACGTCGCTTTGCAAAGCGAGATGAGCGTAGTTAGAGCAGAATTTTTAAGAACCAGCGTCATAGTTTCTAGATTGGAAGCCCAAAAAGACGATGCGACGGAAGTCAAATTTAGTGACGAAATAAAGCAAATCGAAGGCTATAAAGAGGCTATAGACGGGCAGTTGAGTATATTTAATGCGCAAAAAAAGCTTTTGGATGAAGAAAAATCCATCCTAAAGCAACGCATAAAACAGCTTGAAAATCAAATCAAAGGCGCAAATGCGATAGTAAGCGCCAAACAAGACCGTATAAAATCTTTGAACGAAGAGATTAAAGAGTGGGAGAGGCTATTTAAGGAACAGTTGGCAGACAAAGTCAGGCTACGCGACCTAAATAGAGAAAAAACGGCGGTCGAGGGCGAAATAGCTGCGGGTAAGGCCGAGATAGCAAGACTAAACGTCCAGGTTACCGAGACGCAAGCTCAGATTATATTAAGAGACAGAACCTTTAAAGAGGATGTATTAAAAAAGCTTGAAGACGCTAAAACTCGTCTTGTGGAT
This sequence comes from uncultured Campylobacter sp., assembly GCA_937965895.1. GTDB lineage: Bacteria > Campylobacterota > Campylobacteria > Campylobacterales > Campylobacteraceae > Campylobacter_A. The sequence goes on along the minus strand of CALCKS010000063.1, from coordinate 5,465 downwards.
CTGCAACAGCGTTATAATGCTTTAAAAGATCAATCCGAGCGTACTATCGTAAAATCTCCGGTCGAGGGTAGCGTCGTAGAGCTAGCCTTCCATACTATCGGAGGCGTAATAAGGCCCGGCGAGAGAATAATGAGTATAGTGCCGAACGAGACCGACTATGTCGTAGAGGCTAGACTAAACGTAGTAGATATTGATACGGTGCATGTGGGACAGCTTGCCGATATTAGATTTAGCGCATTTCAGCACAGGCCGAGCTTCGTTATGGAAGGTAAAGTAACGTACGTATCGGCCGATAGTATTCAGGATAATGCAGGTCACTCGTTTTACGATATTAAAGCCGAGCTTACGGAAGAGGGCATGAAAGAGTTTAAAAGAAATGACTTTTTTATAGTTCCGGGAATGCCGGTCGAAGTAATGATCAAAACCGGCGATAGGACGATGCTTGAGTATGTCTTAAAGCCGTTTATAGATATGTTTAAAAGGGCATTTAATGAAGACTAAAATTTTACTTTCGGCCTTGTTGGCTTCAAATTTAGCTTTTGCTCAAAGCGTTAGCCTTTCTCAGGCATACGAAATGGCGCTCGAAAATAATAATGAGCTTAAAATGACCATGTATAATAGTATGGCCTCTCAAGAGAGGCTATCACAAGCTACGGCCATGTTTTTGCCGACTATTAACGCCGAAGCTGCATATGTCGGCGAAAAATACGACAGAATGGATAGGCGAAGAGTATCAAAAATAAACGAAAGCTATAAAAAAGTAGGCGTTAGCCTTAGTCAGAGCGTATTTAGGCCGGCAATCTGGTATCAAAGAAATCAAGAAGAGATCAGGGTGCGCGGCAACGAGCTGATGTATGAAAATACCAAACAAGAACTGGCAAAAAGGGTCGTAGAAGCGTATTTTAACTACACCTTCGCATCCGAGACGCTAGCTCTTGCTCAAAGCTACGAAGAAGCCAACCGCGCCAAATATAACCAAATGCAGAAGTCTTTGGAATTCGGGTTGGTAAATAAAATGGATATGCTCGAATCTAAAGTTAGATTAGACGAGGCGTTGCTGGGCGTAAATAAAGCTAAGCTAAATATCGAAGTAGCAAAGCTAGAGCTAGTAAAGCTAGTCGGGCAAGAGATCGAGGTGAAGGATAGCTTTTCAAACATCGATACCGAATTTTTCAAAAAAGTAAATTTGTCGAATTTTAGCGACGTAGCAAGAAATTTTAAATTTCAAGATAGCGTTTTGGCTGTCGAAATCTCAGAACAAGAATACAAAAAGAGAAAAAGCGAGCATCTCCCTACGCTTGATTTTAGTATCAGCTATGCAAATTTATACTACATAGACAACGACTATTCCGGTGACAGAAGAAGAAAGCTGGATACTATGTTGCGATTTACTCTGCCTTTATATACAGGTGGTGCGACCAGCTCAAGAGTAGAGGAGGGTAAACTACTAAGACTAGCTAGTGTCGAACAACAAAAAGATATTCAAAAAGAGATAGAGATCAGCCAAAAAAGAGCGATAAATAACTATCTTAATTATATCGACGAATGCGAGTTAATGAAGCGCTCTTTGGAAAATGCGGAGCTTTACGTAAAATCAATAGAAAGAGGCTACGAAGAGGGCTTGAAAGATGCGGTAAATTTGTTTGACGCTCGCGCTAGAGTTTTTAAAACCAGAAACGAAGCGCTAACGGCATCTTATAATTTGGTCCTCGCATATTTGGAAATCCAGTGGCTTAATTCTAATATATCGGTTGATATGATGCGGGACTTGCAAAGAGCGTTTAAGTAAAATTTATTTTTTAAATTTTTACGTTTTAAGTGATTTTTTATGCTATAATTAGCAACAGTATTCTGTAAAGATACCCAAAAACTCAAGAAACACACTAAAAAGGAGTCCTTAATGGCAGTAACACAAGCACAAGTTGCACAGCTTTACGTAGCGTTATTTAATCGTGCCCCTGAAGGCGCGGGCTTTAACGCATGGGTAAGCGCAGGAGCAACTAAAACTCAAGCACAGATAGCTAACGATATGCTAAATTCGGATGCGGCTATAGCGTATTACGGCGGCAGTATAGACCAAGACAGAGACTTTGTAGAGATGGTCTACAAGAACATCTTGGGCAAAGATTATTCTCAAGACCCTGACGGCATTAATGCCTGGGTAAAACACCTTCAACTTGGAAACTCAAGAGGCGATATGCTCGTAAAACTTTTTGACGTTGCTACTTCTGCAATAGCCAAAGCAGCGGATCCTGTAGCGGCAAAAGTATTTGAGAATAAGACCGAAATTTCTAAATATATGGCGGAGAAAATTTCAAGCATTAGTCAAAACGGTACAGGCGATTACAATTATACGCCATTCCAAGAGATAATTAGAACTACAAATTCTACAAATTTGGCTGAGCAAAAAGTCAAGGTAGACGAGCTGGCAAATGCTGATTTCCATACGCTTACTACTTCAGCGGATACTGTTAATGGTACGGCTAAAACCGATATTGTAAAAGCTGTTGCTAGCTCGGTATTTTCTGAAAATACTCTTAATCCTGAAGATAAAATCGACGGTGGCGCAGGAAACGACACTCTAAGCGTTACTATGAATACAAATTTTAATGGATTTACTACAGGTGAGCTAAAAAATGTAGAAAATTTAAACCTAATAAATAACGGTGGAGCGCTTAAAGAGTTTAATGCTAACGGCGTTACCGGCCTTAAGAGCGCCAAACTTGATGGAAATAATGCTGTTAGGGTTATCAATTTGGCCAATATTATTGACTTTAGCGTAGCTGACCTCAGAAATGACTATATAACGCTAACATATCAGTCTAGCACCATATCTGGTAATAGCGATGTTCAAAATTTAACACTCGATAATGTAGGTGCAAGCACCCCTATCGGTATGCTTTCAAACTCTATTCCTACTACATTTAGTGGTATAGAGACTTTAAATATCAAAACTCAAGGTCGAGCAAGTTATATTAAAGATGTGAATACTGAAAATGTTAAGGTTTCCGGTGATGCTAGTTTAGATGTTGCCGTTGCTGCAAATACTAAGAACTTTGATGCTTCTGAATTGAAGGCCAAGTTGCTTGCTGATTTGGTTAAATCAAAATCAGTGTTGGAAAATATAAAAGGCGGTAGTGCTGACGATACTATTAAAGCAGACATTGATGCAAGCACTATCGGTGTTTTACGCGTTGATGGCGGAAAGGGCTATGATACTTTAGAATTTGATAACTTAACAGGTGGTCTTGATACTGCAAGAAAGCTTGTTACGACTTCTGTTGAGCATTTGATATTTAAAAATGCTACAGTTACCAATCCTCTTAACCCGGCTGTTGTTGACTTGGAAAAATCGCCTGATGTAGTTAGACTGACTATAGGTCTAAAAGATACTCAAGCTCCTAATACAAAAGTAAATATTATAAATTCTAAGGTGGATACTTTAGACTATATAACAAACACTAAAGGCGGTAATCTTATTACAATAGACTCTACTGCTCTAAAAACTATCAACTATGTTAATGACAACCAATACGATACGCAGTTAGGAAGCATTAACGCTGCAGAAGCCACAAGTCTTAATGTTAATCTAAAAGGTATTATGTCTGGAGAAGCAACGGTTACTGCAAATAAAGCTACGTCTATAAATCTTAACATAGACTCTTTGGATGTTGTTTCTAAAGGTCTTAGCTTTGAGGCGGAAAAAGCTACTACCATGAAAATTGTGAGCGTTCAAAAAGACAGCGTATTTAAAGCTAACGATAATAACATGAAAGCGTTGCAAAATCTTGATATTACTACGGCCGGTAGATTTGATTTCACAGGAGACTCCGAAAAACTTGAGTCGCTTTCTACTATTAATCTAAAAGGAACGTCCGAAAAATCATCAGCTACCGTAGTTGCTGGCACTGCTTTATCTATCCAGGATATAAACTTGACAGCAGATCATTTGCAGGCTACCATGGAGAAACAAGGATACCAATCTCTAAACGCTACTTTAAATACGCAAGGTACAATTAATGCGTTTTTAAACAACAACACTCAAGGTGAAGTAAAGTTTGATATCGAGCATGCGGGATCTGTAAACATTGTTAACAATAGCGTCAATATTCAAAAATTTATATTAGGCAGTGGAAATTCGATTGAAACTCTCGTAAAAGATAGTTTTGTTATCAAAGGCGGCACTGCACATCAAACGGTGCTTGGCAATATCTATGCAGATAAAATGAATGTAGATTTTGGCCAAACTCTTGGACTAACTGATTTGCAGGGGATTTTAGCTGCAAACGATATTACCCTTAAAATTTCACAAATAACAGGAGCAAATGGCAATATACAAGTTGCAATGGCTGGGGCTAGAAATTTTAAAGCGGATATAGAAGGTTCCGTAAAAGGCGATAAACTTGACATCTCCTACAGCACCCACGCTACTCTTAATACTGTTGAAAACATTAAAGTTTCGGGCGATTTGGGTGCAGGCTATGATATTTATAGTTTAAATACTGCAAATACTACCAATACGGTAAGGACTATCGACTTAAGCGGACTTAAAAATGTTGAAAAAGGTACTATAACCTTAGATAACTCTAATACAAATTTATTATCGCTAAAGGCCACTGGCGGGGACGATAAGGTTACACTTATTGACAATATGCTTACCAACAACGTTGCAAACAATGTTGATATTGACCTTGGCGCAGGCGACGACGAGATTATCACAAAAACTCTAGTTGCTAATAAAACCGTTACTATAAACGGCGGTGCGGGAAATGATTTGTTTGATGTTAGGGCCTCCAAGACCGATGTGGATGCTAGCAAATATATTGTCGTAGGTGATGCTTCTGGCGGCGATAAGATCAAATTTAATGCCCTAGATCAATCTTCTGGCTTTGAGAGAGTGGAGGATAGCGTAGTAAAAGATGCTACAACGCTTAAAGAAGCGATTAATCTTGCAATAGCAAGTAACCAATCCGCTTCTCCAATTTTGAATAAAGTATTCTATTTTACATATGCTGGAGATACGTATGTCGTTCATAACGCAACATCAACTGCCGTAGGCACGCCGGATACTCTAACCGCTGCCGATACGGTTGTTAAACTAGCTGGTGTACGATCAGATGACCTTATTCTTACTGCAGACTATACGGAAAACACATTGAATATCAACTAATCCTATCTTTCCCCCGATGTTACAGCCGGGGGAAAGTCTGCATGATTCTTTTTATTTCAATTTAATTCAAAGTTATTCACATTTTAAAATTTGGTCAAAAACATTTTTTGACCAAATTTTAATTTAATAGCAAGTCTATTTTCTTTAAAATTCTGTATTTTATTTTTATTTTGCATAAATAAAATTTTACTCTCCTAATATTCTATAAATAAATTTTCTTAAACAAATTTTATTTTTTTGTGCTATAATTAGCAATAGTATTCTGTAAAGATACCCAAAAACTCAAGAAACACAC
>CALCKS010000062.1 GCA_937965895.1 uncultured Campylobacter sp. | reverse complement strand
GCGCCGCTCGGTTATCGTTAGCACGATTCGCAGATTTTTCGAGGATAAGGGCTTTCTAGAGGTCGAGACTCCGATGATGCACCCAATCCCTGGCGGAGCGAACGCTAAGCCTTTCGTTACGTTTCATAACGCGCTTGGCGTGGAGAGATTTTTACGCATCGCACCCGAGCTTTATCTAAAGCGCCTCATCGTTGGCGGCTTTGACGCTGTTTATGAGATGAATAGAAATTTCCGCAACGAAGGTATGGACTTAACGCATAATCCCGAATTTACGAGCATCGAGTTTTACTGGGCATGGCATACCTATCACGATTTGATGGGGCTAACCGAGGAGTTATTTAACGTGCTTCTTGATAAACTCGATATGCCTAAAATCATCGAATTTGACGGTATGCAGATCGATTTTAGTAAACCGTTTAAACGCATAAGCTACAAAAAAGCGCTCGTAGAAATCGGCGGACTAGACGAAACTATCATTGACGATAAAGATAAAATTTTGGCCAAGCTCAAAGCGGACGGCTTTGAGGCAAACGCTAAGCTTGATTTGGGGCATTTGCAGGCCGAGCTTTTCGACAACTACGTAGAGAGCAAACTAATCGATCCGACGTTTATCATCGACTATCCGATCTCTATCAGTCCGCTTTCTCGAAGAAGTGACGCAAATCCCGATATAGCCGAGAGATTTGAGCTGTTTATCGCAGGACGCGAGCTAGCTAACGGCTTTAACGAGCTAAACGATCCGATTGATCAATACGGCCGCTTCGCTTCGCAAATCGAAGCTAAAAATGCAGGAGACGATGAAGCTCACGAGATGGACGAGGACTACGTGAGGGCTCTTGGCTACGCGATGCCTCCGACTGCGGGGCAGGGCATCGGTATAGATAGGCTCGTGATGCTACTAACCAATAAAAAATCCATCCGCGACGTGGTACTTTTCCCGGCGATGAGACCGCAAAAAAATGAAACCAAGGAGAATTAATGAGTTTGCAAAGTTATGATAAAGAAATTTTTGATTTAGTAAATTTGGAATTAAAACGCCAATGCGACCACCTCGAGATGATCGCGAGTGAAAATTTTACCTATCCTGAAGTAATGGAAGTAATGGGCTCGGTTCTAACCAATAAATACGCGGAAGGCTATCCAGGCAAACGCTACTACGGCGGCTGCGAATACGTCGATCAGATTGAGCAGCTAGCGATAGATCGCTGCAAAGAGCTTTTTGGTTGCGAATTTGCAAACGTACAGCCAAACTCGGGCTCGCAGGCGAACCAGGGCGTTTACGGCGCGCTTTTAAATCCTGGGGACAAAATTTTAGGCATGGATCTAAGTCACGGCGGACACCTGACTCACGGCGCAAAAGTAAGCAGCTCTGGCAAGATATATGAGAGTTTCTTTTACGGCGTGGAGCTTGACGGACGCATAAACTACGGCAAAGTGATGGAAATCGCGCAAATCGTAAAACCTAAGATGATCGTGTGCGGCGCAAGCGCATATACGCGCGAGATCGAATTTAAGAAATTCCGCGAGATCGCCGATGCTGTGGGCGCTATACTATTTGCAGACGTGGCGCACATCGCGGGCCTAGTTGTGGCCGGCGAGCATCAGAGTCCTTTTCCGCACTGCGACGTGGTGAGCTCGACTACTCATAAGACGCTTCGCGGACCTCGCGGCGGTATCATCATGACAAATAACGAGGAGTACGCTAAAAAGATAAATTCGTCCATCTTCCCTGGCATTCAGGGCGGACCGCTCGTTCACGTTATCGCGGCAAAGGCGGTTGGCTTTAAACATAACCTTTCGCCTGAATGGAAAATTTACGCCAAGCAAGTCAAAGCAAATATCAAAAAACTAGCCGAAATTTTAGTAAAACGCGGCTTTGATCTAGTTAGCGGCGGTACGGATAATCACCTGGTTTTAATGAGCTTTTTAAATCGCGAATTTAGCGGTAAAGATGCCGATATAGCTCTTGGCAATGCGGGTATAACGGTAAATAAAAATACGGTTCCGGGAGAAACAAGAAGCCCGTTTGTTACAAGCGGTATCCGCATCGGAAGTCCGGCGCTTACGGCTCGCGGCATGAAAGAGGTGGAATTTGAGATCATCGCAAACAAAATCGCCGACGTGCTAAGCGATATCAATAACGCAGCGCTTCAAGAAAAAGTAAAAGCCGAACTAAAAGAGCTTGCGAGCAAATTTATCATCTATGATAAGGCGACTTATTGATGCAGAGCATAGACACCGCGCTAATCAAAATGAACACGAGCCACTACTGGATCAAACGCGATAATATCGTAAGTAAGATTGAGTACAAGGGACGGACGTTTTTCAACAAATTTGAGCTCATAAATGAGCCTCTAAGCTATCAGGTGATAAAAGATCACGACGAGGGCAAGATCACTGTCGCGCACTCGCTGATACTGCCTGGCGACAAGGTAGAAAATATCGTCTTTGACTACAACGGCAGGATGCCTGAGCGCTTTTGGCACCGTGCTCAGCTTTTGCTCCGCGAGGAGGGATTTATAAATTTTACCGCCTACGAGAGCAAGACACCGGGACACTTGCACCTTTATATACACAAAGGGCACACGACGCTAAATGAGGGCTATCAGATAGCGAATAAACTATCTATGTTGCTTAGTTCGCGTTTGGTTAAAGAGTGGAGAGTGTTTCCGACGATGGAGTTACCGAAAGAATTTAATATCTTGACGTTGCCGTACAAAGTTTATCAAAAAGAGCGCGGCGCAAGCTGGTCAAAACATATGTAAGGAGTGAAAATGGAATATAACGAGCTAAGAGATATCATGCTTGATAATAACGAGGATAAAAAGAGCAAAAGCGTTAAGAGGATACTAATCCTCATCGCAGTTTTTGTCATCATCTTTTTAGCTGTTCTCATCGTGATGAAATTTTTAAATTCCTCCGAAACTAACGATCAGATTGCACAAACTGATTCTAGGCTGGTTTTGCCGCCTGAGCCGGACAATACACGAAGTATCCCTCAGCAAGTGAGCGTGCCTGCTACGCCGCCTAACGAGCCTGCGCCGCAAGTAGCACAAGCTAACGTCCCGCCAGTCGCTCCGCCTCCTCCATCCGAACCTCAGGCGCAGCAGCCAAATCCTACCTTTGAGCAGGTGCCTATCGTGCCTGAAAACAAAGGCCAAGATAGCTTTGAGGATATGGTAAAAGCGCTTAAGGAAAAAGAGGATAAAAGGC
>CALCKS010000061.1 GCA_937965895.1 uncultured Campylobacter sp. | reverse complement strand
CGATTTTTTTGAGATTTTCGGCGCTCGGCTCGCAAAGCGGCAAGCGGTACTCGAGACTTGATATGAGTCCTGCGATGTACATAGCGGCCTTGACCGGGATCGGATTGCTCTCGCAAAACATTATTTTATTTACCGCATACAGATCGTCGTTTATGGCTTTTGCGCGCGCAAACTCGCCTTTTAACGCAAAGTGGGTCAAATTTGAGATTTCGTCCGGGAGTAAATTTGCCGTGACCGAGATCACGCCCTTGCCGCCGTTTGAGAGGATAGGGTAGTTTATCGCATCCTCGCCGCTGATGACGGATAGGTCTGGCTCGTGCGCGAGCAGATCGACGCAGCGCTCTATGCTGCCGGTGGCTTCTTTTACGCCGTAGACGTTATCGCACTCTTTAAATAGCCTAAAAACCGTGCAAGGCTGGATATCCACGCCTACGCGGCCCGGGACGTTATAGAGTAGCACCGGGATTTCGACGCTTGAGGCGATCGCTTTATAGTGGCGATAGAGGCCTTCTTGCGTCGGTTTGTTGTAGTAGGGCGCAACAGAGAGGATACCGTCTGCGCCGTGATCTTGAGCAAATTTTGCAAGACCTACCGCCTCGTGCGTGGCGTTACTGCCAGCACCCGCGAGTACTTTTACGCCGGTGTTTTTGCAGGTATTTACGGCGATTTCGATGCAAATTCTATGCTCGTCGTGCGTTAGCGTCGCGCTCTCGCCTGTGGTGCCTACAGGTACAACCGCGTCGATGCCGTTTGCTATTTGTCTTTTGATTAATTTTTCATAACCTATTTCATCTAATTTGCCGTCTTTAAAAGGCGTAATCAGCGCCGTCATAGCGCCCGTTATTGCTTTTTTATTCACTTTTTTCCTTTCTTAGGATGATCGTCGTAGATTTTTCTTTTCTTGCGTATTTTTTGCAGATTTCGTTTAGATCGGCCGGTTTTAGCGTGGCTGTTTTTTCAGGTAACTCAAAAAGCGGCTTTATATCGCCTCTAACGAGATAACTGCCGTATAAATTCGCAACCTTCGACGCGCTATCTAGCGAGTAAATGAGATCGCTTTTTAAGCTATTTTTTATCTTGGTTATCTCGTCTTCGTCTATTTTTTGCGTTTTTGCATTTTCTAGCACTCGCCAGATCTCATCCTCTACGGCCTCGGCCTTGACGCCAGGGTTGCAAACGGCTAGTACGATGAGCAAGCTCTCGTCGATGTTGCTCATATTATAGACGTCTACGCTGTTTACGAGGCATTTTTCATCTATCAAAACGCGTTGCAAAACCGAGCTTTGCCCGCTGCCTAGATACTCGGCTAGCGCGCCCAGACGCGGCTGATCTTCGTGATTAAACGGCGGGATTTTAAAGGCAAGTGCTAGCATCTCTACTTCGCTATCTTTGTAAATTTCAGCCCTTTTTGCACCGTTTTGCTCTGGCTCGATGCAGTGTAGTTTTGGTAGCGGTTTTTTGTTTTTTATATTTTCAAAGTGCTTTTTACCTAGCTCAAACGCGCTTTTTTTATCGATGTCGCCGCTGATTAGAAGCATCGCGTTTTGCGGCTGATAGTACGTCTCGTGAAATTCTTTTATATCATCTATCGTCCAGTTTCTGATGTCGCCGATAAATCCGATCGGAGTCCAGTGATACGGGTGATAGCTAAAAGCGACGTTAAATAGCGTAAAGTACAAAAAGCCGATCGGAGAGTTGTCCGTGCGCCATCTGCGCTCCTCGGTCACGACGTCGCGTTCTGGCTGAAATTCTTTATCTTTTAGGCTCAAATTTTCCATTATATCAGCGTAAAGCCTAAGCGCTTCGTCTAGGTTGCCTTTTGAGCATTTGACGAAGTAATGCGTATAATCAAAGCCCGTGCTAGCGTTGTTTACGCCGCCAAATCCCTTTACGATCTCGTCAAATTCGCCCGCTTTCATATTTTTCGTGGATTTAAAATTTAAGTGCTCTAGCATATGCGCGATACCGCTTTTACCCATCGTTTCGTTTCGCGAGCCTACACGGTAAAACACGTCCACGCTGATGACGCTAGAACCATTGCTAGCGGGGATGTGATAGATCTCAAAGCCGTTTTTGAGCTTTGTTTTGGAGTATTTTATAAGCATAAATTTCCTTAAATTTTGTTTTTGATATCGCAGCCCACCGCTTCGCTAATTGAGGCGAAATTATCCTCTTTTAAAAGCTTTAAAATACCTTCGTTTATCTGTTTTGCGATGTTTGGGCCTTTAAATATAAAGGAGGTGTAAATTTGAACCAAATTTGCGCCCGATTTTATGCGCGCGTATGCCTCCTCGGCGCTGTCTATGCCGCCGCTTGCGATCAAAACCGTCTTGCCGTAAAGCTCGCTAGCTACCGCGCTAAAAAGCTCGCGCGAGCGTTTGGCGATAACCTTGCCGCTTAGCCCGCCGAAATTTTGTAAATTTGGCGACTTTGATAGCGAATAATCAATGCTCGTATTATTTACGATGACGCCTTTTGCGCCGCTTTCTACGGCCGTTTTGCAGATCTGCACGGCTTTGTCGTCGTCCATATCGGGCGCGATTTTAAAGATTATCGGTTTTTTTGCGATCGGCGTAAGGCGCGCAAATAGGTCTTTTATAAAGCTTTCTTCTTGTAGTTCGCGTAGGTTTGGAGTGTTTGGCGAGGAGACGTTGATGACGAAGCAGTCGCAAATTTCGTTAAATTTAGCGACTAAAATTTCGTAGTCTTTGATCGCTTCCTCATTTGGAGTGATTTTGTTTTTGCCGATGTTGGCAAAAAGCGGTATCGCAAACGGATATAGTTTGCCGACGCGCGCGCTAAGAGCGTCTGCACCCTCATTGTTAAAGCCCATCGCATTTTGGATGCTCTCTTCTTCGATTAGGCGAAAAAGGCGCGGTTTTGCGTTGCCCTCTTGCGCTTTTGGCGTCACGGTGCCAAACTCCACGTGCCCAAATCCAAGCGCTGCCAGCGGGCGTAGCATGGTGGCGTTTTTATCAAATCCGCCTGCGATCCCTACGGGATTTAAAAAGCTGGTTCCTAGCAAATTTTGCGAAAGAGCCGCGTCTGCGACGACGCAGTTTTTGGCGACGATGCTATAAAGCCCCGGAAATACGCAGTCTGAGATACTTAGCGTTTTTTCTACGATTTTGTGAGCGGTTTCGGGGTCAAATTTAAAAAATATGGATTTTAGCGTTTCGTAATTCAAATTTTATCCTTAAATTTTGAGCGATTTTATCAAATTTAGGCTTAAACAAGGGCTTCGCCTTTTAGTTTCGCGTAAATTTCACAGCTCTTGCTAAGCGCCTCGTCGGTATCAAAACCGACCACTTTTCCGTCGCTGATAACGGCGATCTTATCGGCATTTTGCACCGTACTTAGGCGGTGCGCGATGATAAATATTATCTTTTCTTTTTGTAAATTCGCGATGGCTTTGGTTATCTGCTGCTCGCTTTCGTTATCTAGGGCACTCGTAGCCTCGTCAAATATCAAAATCTGCGGATCGTCATAAAGAGCGCGGGCGATGGCGATACGCTGACGCTGGCCGCCTGAGAGATTGGTGCCAAATTCGTTTAAAACAGTCTGAGCGCCCTGGGGCAAATTTGACACGAAATCATAAGCATTTGCCGTTTTTAGCGCGAGTTCGACCTTGGCTTCGTCGTATTCGCGGCCGTAGGCGACGTTGTTTGCGACCGTGTCGTTAAAGATATAGACGCGCTGGGTAACTAGGCCGATATTTTGCCGCAGCGAACCTAGATCTAAATTTTTGATATTTTCGCCGTTTATCTCGATCGCTCCGCCGTTTGCGTCGTAAAATCTCATGAGCAAATTTACGATCGAGCTTTTTCCGCCGCCGCTACTACCCACGAGTGCTACGGTTTGGGACTTGCTCGCGCTTAGATTTACACCTTTTAGCACCTCTTTGTCGTCGTAATTTAGCCTGACATCTTTAAAATTTATCAAATTTATTTCAGCCGGCACCAGTTTGTCGCCGCTTAAAATTTGAGGCTCTTTATCAAGTAGCTCAAAGGTTCGCTCTGCCGCGACCACGGCGTCTTGCATCTTGTTATAAAGGCCCGAAATGCGCTTAATAGGCGTATAAAGCATGAAAAGCGCGGTTAGAAACGAAAAGAAGCTTCCCATCGTTAAATTTCCGTCTATGACCTCTTTGCCGCCGATTATGACGACCGCCGCGACGCCCACGGAGCCAAAAATTTCCATCATCGGGCTTACCATCTCGTTTACTTTTACGCTTTTTAAATTTAGCTTGAAAAATTTAGAGTTTTCGTCGGTAAATTTGGCGTGCTCAAACTCCTGCGCGTTGTTTGCTTTGATGATCTCGATATTGGTAAAAATTTCGCTCAGCTTCGAGCTGATGTCGGAGGTCTTTTCCTGTGAGGCGCGGGAGATTTTTTTCATCTTTTTTGCGAGTCTTGAGAGCGGATAGACGGCTGCAGGCATGATAACTAGCGCAAAAAACGCCAGCTGAAGGCTCTGATAAAGCACTACGCAAAGTAGCCCAACGATCGTGATAGCCTCGCGGATGAGCTCTGGTATCATAGAGCTAACGATGCTTCTGATGCGGTCGATGTCGTTGATATTTCGGCTGATTAGCTCGCCCGTACGGTAGTCGTTAAAAAACTTCATATCCAAATTTAGCAGGTTTTTTAGTAGCTTCTCGCGAAATCTCCTCACGATATCTTGCCCGATATATGCCGTAAAATAGGCCTGCAAAAACGTGCCAAGCCCCTTTAAAACGTAAATAGCGATGATAGCGTAAGGCAAAAGATAAAGCAGGTCTTTGTTTTTTTCGATAAAAATTTTATTTAGCACGGGCTCGATCACCCACGCCGACGCCGCAGTGCCGCCGCTAGCCATCAGCATGCCGGCGATCGCGATGATAAAATACGAAATATAATCCCTAAAATATGGCGCAAACCGCCGCAAGACCTCTTTTAGGCTCATCTGCTTCATATTTTTTCCCACATGCAGCCGTTTGGAGTATCCATGAGGCTGATGCCGTTTGCGGCTAGCATATCGCGGATTTTGTCCGATAGCTCGTAGTTTTTGGCCGCTTTGGCTTCGTTTCTTTGGTTTATCAGATCCTCGATATATGCTCGCTTTTCGTCACTCACGCCAAACTGAAAATACTCAAATACGTCCACCTGCAAGATGCCGAGCACCCGCGCTATCAGCTCCAAATTTGCCGCGATCTCGCCTTTTTTGGCTTTGTCTTTAGGGTTTGCGTCTAGCTCGTCGTTTGCGCTGCGGACGAACTCATCTACGCTAGCAAGCGCCTTTGAGGTGTTTAGATCGTCCCCCATCGCGGACATAAATTCGCTCTTAAATTTATCGTTCGCACTCAAATTTGCCGCCGCACCCAAAACTCGTTTTTTTAGACGGTAAATTTTATCCAGGCGCTTTTTTGCCGCGTTTAGATCGTCTTCGCTAAAGTTAAAATTCGCTCTGTAGTGACTAGAGATCAGATAAAATCTCACCGCCTCGCCCAAATTTCGCTCCAGCGCATCTTTAACGAAAAAGCTATTTCCCAGACTCTTGCTCATTTTTTCGTTATTTACTTGGATAAAGCCGTTGTGTAGCCAATATTTAGCCAGGCTCTTGCGCTCGGCGCAGCGGCACTGCGCGGCCTCGTTTTCGTGGTGAGGAAATAGTAAATCAAGTCCGCCCGCGTGGATATCGATCTCAAATTTTTCGCCGCTAGATAGGTGCTTTTTTATCATCGCGACGCACTCGGTGTGCCAGCCTGGGCGACCGCGACCAAACGGGCTTTCGTACCATTTTTCGTCAAATTTCCACAGCACGAAGTCTTTTTCGTCCTTTTTTTCGTCGCTACTAGCCACGCGAGCGACGTTTGCCTCGGTGTCAAATTTGCCGCTCAGGCTCAGATACTGCGCATCTTTTGCGGTGTCAAAGTATATGCCGTCTCCCTCGATCTCGTAAGCAAAGCCGTTTTTTAGCAAAATTTCGATGTACTCTATCATCTCTTTTAGCGTCTGCGTCGCCTTTGGCTTGACGTCTGGCTCAAGTACGTTAAGCGCGTTCATATCGCGCTCGTAGCTTGCGATGTATCTATTTGTGATTGCCTCCAGACTCTCGCCGCTCTCCGCCATTTTCTTTAAAATTTTATCGTCTATATCGGTGTAGTTTCGCACGAATTTGACCTTGTATCCAAGCTCGGTTAGCGTGCGCCTAAGCAGATCAAAGCTAATCGCGCTTTTAGCGTGTCCTAAATGCGCGTCGTCATAAACCGTCGGCCCGCAGACGTAAATGCGCACAAAGTCGCTTTTTACGGGCTCGAATTCTACTTTTTTTCTTCTTACGCTATCAAAAATTTGCATCTAAAAATTTCCTTAAAAATATCAAAATCACCGCCTCTAAAGCCAAAACCGCGCTTAAAAGCGTTATTTTTTTAGGCTCAATTATAGCTAAAAATTTCCTTATCCCAAAAAATTTGACGTTTAAAGCTAGCGTCAAAAACCCGCCTAGCGAGCTAGCAAGCGCTAGTCCGAATGCGCCGTAAATTTGCATCAGCGCGACTGCCAAAACGAGGTTAAAAACGAGCGTGATAACGGCGATTTTGGAGGCTAGCTTTTGCCGTAAATGCGCATAAAGCCAAAGCGAAAAAAGCTTGGCGAGTCCAAAAGGCAAAAGTCCGATCATATAGGCGGCCAAAACGCTCGCGGTCGCTGCCGTATCGGATGCCGTAAAGCTTCCTCGCTCAAAAAGCAGCTTGATGATAGGCTCGGCTAAAATAATGCCGCCGATAGCCGCCGCAAAAAGCAGAAAATATAAAATTTCAAAGCTTTTTCGCATCCATTTTAGAGCTTCTGCTTCGTTACCGGCCTTGATCTGGCGCGTGATTTTAGGAAAAAGCGCAGTCGAAAGCGCGATCGCAAATATCGCTAAAGGCAGCTGAAAAATACGGTTAGCGTAGAAAAGATAGCTGATCGAGCCCGCCGCCAAAAACGACGCCAGCCACGTATCCATAAACGAGCTTAGCTGCATCGCGGAGGATCCCACTAGACCGTGGAAAAAGTTGCTAAAAAAACCCTTTGTATCGGCTCTTTTGCCGCGGGCAAATTTAACTAAGCCACCGAAAAATAGCTTTGAGATTCCGTTAAATTTAAGAGCGATAAGGTGTGCTATGAGCTGCAAAACGCCGCCAACAACGACGCCGAAACTCAGATAATAAGCCACGATTTTAGGCTCCTGTCCGCGAGCCAAAATCAAAGAGCCGATCATAGCTAAATTTAACAGCACCGTCGAAAACGCCGTCGTCGCAAAGTGTCCGCGGTACTGCAAAAGCGAGGCTAAAAAAGTAACGGCAAAGATGAGTGCTAGGTAGTAAAAGTTGATTTTTACGAGCGGGACGGCTTCGTTTATGTCGCTAGGCGCCAAACCGGTGGCGATAACGGCGGTAAAAAACGGGGCGAATAAATTTACTAAAAGCGTGAGAATGCCGATAAAGGCTAGAAATTTAAGAAAAATCTCGGCGCTAAAGAGCGATTTTTTGTTTGATTTCGTAAAATTTGGCAAAAAGGCGTTGGCAAAGGCCCCCTCGCCAAAGATACGACGCAGTAAATTTGGTATCTTAAACGCGATAAAAAATATATCGCTGTAAATGCCCGCACCCAAAGTAGAAGCGGTAAACAGGTCGCGCACGAGCCCTAAAACTCGCGAAACCATGATGCCGATGCTGTTTGAAAAAAAACCCTTGATAAACACGAAAATCCTAGTAAATTTTTAGCGCAATGATAGGCAAATTTAGTTTTAAAAGACGTAAAATCAAGAGTTTTTAATGAAATTTTAGAGATAATCGACCAAAAATCAAAAAATTGCGAGAGTATCACGTGCCAGAAAACCAAAACGCGCAACAAAACTTCCTAGCCGAGATAGAGTCTGAGACCGCCAATCCGTACGGCGAGATATTAAATTTAGCAAAACACTTCGGCGTCGATAGCAAATTTATAGATTTTGATATCATGGAGATCAAAACCGAATGCAAGGTGGTAGGCGAGAGCCAGCCTCGCCAAATCCCGGCGGAAAAACTAAACATCTTTGACGACGATAATTTTTTCGTAGAAAAAGTAGAAAGTATAAAACAAAACTATCTGGTTAAATTTTACGACACGAGGCAGGTAAAACCAACGCCTTTGCCTAATGTCGCCATAAATGCGAATAAAAATTTAACTAAAATTTTAGCCACGGTTTCGCAAAACGCCGACACGGTTTATTTTAAAGAATTTGACAAAAAGCTGATAAATTTTATCTACAAAAAGTTGATAAAAGTAGGCATCCTAGTGGGTATCAGAAACAAAACGATGCTAGAAGAGGTCGCTAAAATTTATTCGGTTTTAAGAGTAAAAGAATTTATCGACAAAGACTACTCCTTTGTCGTAACTGCAGGCGTAAACGTAAATCCGTCGGCAGACGACGCGCTGGTGTTTTACTATAAAAATAAAAATAAATCCACAGATGAAAACGACAAGGTGGATTACGCAAACAGAGGCTATTTGCTAGGCGTAACCGAAAATGAATTGATATTTGAATACGTAAAACTAAGAGAGGGCGCAAACGGCCGCGACGTGAGGGGAAATCTACTGCCGACGCAAAAACCTAAAATAACGATAACCAAAATGCCCGAACATACTGAAAATATATACTCGAAAGAAGGCGAGGAAGGGATAAAATTTTACTCCAAAAAGGCTGGCTACGTCCAAGAGGAAAAAGGCGTTTTTGATATCAAAGATGAGCTTGACGTAAATGAAATCTCGTTTAAAACCACTGGCTCGGTCGATACTGGACTAGATACCAACGTAACGCTAAACGTAAAAGAAAAAGACCTAACAAAAGACGCCATAGGCACTGGTATGACGGTTGAAGCAAATGAAGTAAACGTCGATGGAAACGTCGCCGCAAACGCCGTAGTAAAGGCAAACAAGGTGGTAATCGGCGGACAAACCCACGCTAAAGCCCTCATCGAAGCAAAAGATGCGAAAATCGCCGTGCATATCGGTAGCTTTGACGGAGAATACGTCGAAATAGATAGGCTAGAAGGCGGCAAGGTAAAAGCTAAAAAAGCCGTGATAAAATCAGTCATCGGCGGCGAGATAATCGCCGAAAGCGTCATCATAGATACGCTCGTATCAAATTCAAATATCATAATCGCCGATACTTTGGAAATAAAAAAGTTAAAAGGCGTAAATAATAAAATTTTAGTCGATTTTAGCATGATAAAAAACACGGGCGAGCAGATTAACGAGCGCATGGCAAAGATAAAAACCATCAGAGAGCAGATCGTAAAAATGCCGCGCACGCTGGAGTCTAAAAGATGCGTCATTGAAGAAAACAGAGGTCCGATAAACGTCATCAAGGCTAAAATCGAGGAACTAAAAAGCACAAACAACACTCCGCCAGTGACATTTATGAAAAAACTAAAAGAATATCAGCAGCTAGTGCACGAGTATAACGCGCTTTTAAAGGAATTTCGCGAGAAAAAAGCCGTGATAGCCGAGCTAAAAAGCGAAATAGCTAATATTCAAGACGGAATATTTAACTCAAAGGTGATAAATCACAGCAACTGGCGCGAGTTTAACGAGATAAAATTTAGGCTCGTGGATCCTGCTCGCGACATCACGTACAGCACCCGCGAAAACGAAATCGCTCGAGTCATAACGATAGCCAAGGTCGAGACCGAGGATGGCGATATAGACTACGTAGTTAAGAAAAACAACAACGTCAGAAAGGCCTAAATTTGCCTCTTTTTTTAAAATTTGAAAGCGAATTTTACAAGTGCGAGCAAGGCGGCGGCAAGCTAACTATAAATCTAAAAAACGACTGGAACTACAAGCTGCCGGCTCAAATTTGGACCCAGACGGCCGCGCTTATCGGCTCAAAGAAATTTAACAAAATCGTTTTAAATTTTAAAGACGTAAAAGAGTTTGACTACGCCGCGGCTCTATTTTTAAAAAATACATTGCAAAATGCGCGTAAAAGCTATGAACTTATAAATTTAACCCCGCACGCGCAAAAGATTTTTGATTC
The DNA here is from genome assembly GCA_937965895.1 of uncultured Campylobacter sp. Lineage (GTDB taxonomy): Bacteria > Campylobacterota > Campylobacteria > Campylobacterales > Campylobacteraceae > Campylobacter_A. Next base: position 14,380 of record CALCKS010000061.1, on the reverse strand, counting down.
TATAAATAGCGAAGTAAATCCCAAAATAAAACAGATCATAAACTCCAAACCGCGCGGAAATCCGCTCTCGCAAATCGGCAAAAATTTGACCGCGTTTTTTGCGGGATTTTGCGCGTTTCTAAATTTTATGGGCGAGTTTTTGGTCAAATTTAGCAATATATTTATGCTAAAAAATATCCGCGTGAAGGAAATTTTGGCTTATTTTGAGGATGCGGGTATAAAGTCCGTTTTTATCGTGTGCCTCACCTCTTTTCTTATCGGTATCGTGCTGGCCTATCAGGGTTCAAGCCTGCTTGCGAGTTTTGGCGCTACGATAATAATCGTCGAGATGATGGGGCTTTTGACACTGCGCGAGATAGCTCCGCTCATCGCCGCTATCATCGTGGCGGGGCGCTTGGCGTCAAGCTTTACCGCGCAAATCGGCGTTATGAAAATCACCGAAGAGATCGACGCGATGAAAACGATGGGATTTGATCCGTTTAAATTTCTAGTTTTGCCTCGCGTGATCGCTCTTATCGTCGCTATGCCGCTTATCGTATTTTTAGCCGACGTGGCGGGTATTTTTGGCGAGATGGTCGTGATGGAAAACTACCTAAACATCAGCTTTGATAGCTACCTGGCGAGATTTGGCCAAGAGGTGGACATAAAGCACCTTTACGTCGGGCTTTTTAAGGCTCCGTTTTTTGGCATCGTGATCGCGTTTATCGGCTGCATGAGGGGCTTTCAGATCGGCGGAAACACTCAAAGCGTGGGCACTTATACGACCGTGAGCGTTGTAAACGCGATATTTGGCGTGATCATGGTCGACGCGCTGTTTTCGATTATTTTCACGCAGCTAGGCATATAAATGATAATAAAAGCGATTGATTTAACGACGAAATTTGGCGACAGAGTGATCCATGACGGGCTAAATTTCCACGTAAACGAGGCTGAAATTTACGGGCTATTGGGCGGTAGCGGCACGGGTAAATCGACGCTGATGAAAACAATGATATATCTAAAGGAACCAAGCGCCGGCAAGGTCGAGATGCTGGGGCGCGATCTGTGGTCGCTAGACGAGGTGGCTAGGCAGGAGATGAAACTCGCTTGCAGCGTGATGTTTCAGTTCGGCGCGCTTTATACCTCGATGAACGTACTGGAAAATATTTACATCCTGCTAAAAGAGTATAGCGGGATGAGTGAGCGATCGATGCGCGAGATAGCGATGTTTTGGCTGCAAAAAGTGGGCCTTAGCGAAAACGTCGCGCTGCAATACCCAAGCGAGCTAAGCGGCGGTATGAAAAAGCGCGTAGCGATGGCTAGAGCGCTGGTGCTAAGTCCTAAAATTTTGTTTTTGGACGAGCCAAACTCCGGCCTTGACCCAAGTAGCGCGCGCGCCTTTGACGAGCTAGTGGTGGAGCTGCGAGATACGCTTGGCGTCACGGTCGTGATGGTAACGCACGATATAGACAGTATTTGCACGATTTTGGATAGATTTTTGATACTTCAAGATAAAAAGATAGCCTTTGAGGGGACGTTTGATCAGCTAATGAAAATGCCAGAAAATCCGCTCGAAGAGCTTTTAAAAACAAGGAAAAACGGTGGGAAATAAAATAAATTATACTTTGATAGGGCTCTTTTTTGTGCTTGTAGTGAGCGCGCTAGGCATCGCGGCGTGGTGGTTGGGCGGATACGGAAAAAAGGCTGATGACTACAGGTCGTATTTCATCAAAACAACAAGCCTGCCAAACGGCATCAAAAAGGACTCCACGGTCAAATTTATCGGCGTAGACGCTGGCACGGTCAAGGATATCCGCTTTGCCGACGAAAAAGAGGCCCTCATCGAGCTTGAGCTTTCCGTGAGAAAAGATATACCTATTAAAACCGATAGCACGGCGTCTGCGGAGATACAAGGCATCACGGGCATCGGCTACCTAAATATCTCGCGCGGCAGCATGGATAGCCCGCTCTTTGATAAAAATGAAAAGGCCTACATCGGTCTTGAGGCGAGCTTTTTTGATAAAATCGGCGACAGAGCCGAGTATCTAACGAAAAATTTAGAGTCGACATTTAAAAATATCAATAAATTTTTAAGCGACGAAAACGCGGCCAAATTTTCGTCTATCCTAGTTTCGGTTGATGAAGCCGCGAAAAAGATAAACGCCGGAAATCTCGATATAAACGCGACTATTGCAAACGCAAACGAGGTTTTGGCAAATGCAAATTTGACGCTAAGCGAGCTAAAAAAGGCGCTAAAAAACGCCTCAGGTACGCTTGAGTTCGTAAATGCATTTACGACCAAGGCCACCGACGCCGCGCAAGCGCTCAAAAATCTACAAGCTGCAATCTCTGAAAAGATAAAAAGCGGCGAATATGACGTAAAGGGCGCGCTAAATACGATTGGCGACGAGACGGAAAGGACGCTGCTTAGCTTTCAAAAGCTCATTTCGGATTTTAGAAATACCCTTTTTAGACTCGAGGACGATCCGTACGATTTTTTCTTTAAAGACACGCAGAAAAAGGACGAAAAATGAAAATTTTAAGCACGGTTTTAGCCGCGTCGGCGCTGTTTTTTAGCGGATGTAGCGTTTTGGCAAAGCCTGCGCCTAGGACGAATTATTTTATGCTAGGTAGCACGGAGGATAAATTTAAAGAGTGTGCAAACAAGCCCGAAAAAACGGTTTTCATCGAAGAAGTGCGGGTTTTTGGTGCGTATGAGAGCCGTGAAGTCCTAAAAATAGACGCAAACGGCGAGATCCGTCCGCTAAAAAATATCAAATTTTTAGCGCTCCCAAGCGAGATGGCGAGGCGAAATTTGATCATAGCCGCGAGCGACCAGTGCACGTTTAAGCCCTCTTTTAAAAACGCAGACATAAGCGTAAAGTCAAATTTACTCACCCTTCAAATCAAAGATCAAAAAGCGCAAATTTCGATGATGTTTAGCTTTTTTAAAGACGGTAAAGAGCTAAAAAGCGTCGTACTAAGCTCGCAAAAAGACGCAGGTGCTGACGAGGGCGAAATCGCGATGAAGGCGCTAAATGCCGCCTTTAGCGAGGTTACGGACAAATTTTTGCAAGAATTAATCAAATTTTAGAGATAATCGCAAATTTTAAAGGAAAACGATGATAAAAGCGATCGAGGGCGTGATAACCAAAAAAGAGCCCGCAAATCTCATTTTAAAGACGGCCGGTGGCGTTAGCTACGGCGTGGCTATCTCGCTTTTTTGCTCGGCAAAACTCGAGCGAGGCCAGAGCGTGGAGCTAAACATCACGCAGATCATCCGCGAGGATGCGGATTTGCTTTACGGATTTTTAGACAGTAACGAACAAAAGATGTTTGAGACGCTGATAAAACTAAGCGGTATCGGCGCGGCGACGGCTATGGCGGTGTGCTCGAGCCTAAATCCCAACGCATTTTTAAACGTGGTAAAAAGCGGAGACGCGGCGGCGCTACAAACAGTGCCCGGCATCGGCGCAAAGACTGCTAGACGCATCATCGCCGAGCTTAGCGACGCAAAGATGACGATGGATGAAAATCTGCCTAGCCATCAGCACGAAGCGATCTTGGCGCTTGAGAGCCTCGGCTTTAAAAGAGAAAAGATAACCAAGGCGCTTAGCGAGTGCGACGCGCAAAATACGGGCGAACTAATCAAACAAGCCCTAAAAAAACTAGCATAAAAAAGGAAAAGATATGAAATTTGCTGTGATATTTGGCGCTAAAAGCTACGAACACGAGATCAGTATCGTGAGCGCCATAGCCCTAAAAAAGGTGCTAAAAAATGAGCCTTTGTTTATATTTTGCGATAAATTTAGAGAATTTTACTTGATAAACGGCGCCGATATGAAGGCGAATTTCTTTAGCTCGGGCAAGTATAAAAACGCCAAAAAGCTTACTCTAAAGCAGGGCGGATTTTTCGCGGGCAGGTTGCTCGGCGAGAAAAAGATTGAGGCGGATGTGTTTATAAATTTAGTCCACGGTATGGACGGCGAGGATGGCAAGATCGCGGCACTGCTCGAGTTTTACGGTCTTAGCTACATCGGTCCTCGCGTGGAGGCTAGCGCGCTAAGCTACAACAAGGAGCTAACCAAACTACTCGCGCAAAAAGCCGGCGTAAAAACGCTAAACTATGAGGTTGTAAGCAGAGAAAAGGCACCTAGTCTGCCGCTACCCGTGATCCTAAAGCCGCTCCGACTAGGAAGCTCGATCGGTGTGAGCGTGATAAAAGATGCCGGCGAGCTAGAATACGGCCTAGACGTGGCGTATGAGTTTGACAAAGAGATCTTGGTCGAGCCATTTATCGAGGGCGTAAAGGAGTACAATCTAGCAGGCTGCAAGGCGGACGGCGAGATCAAATTTTCTATCATCGAAGAGCCTAAAAAGAAGGAATTTTTAGACTACGAGCAAAAATATATGAGCTTTTCAAACGAGAGTAGGGCGCGCGAGGCCAATATAAGCGCAGAGTTAGCCGCCAAGCTAAAACAAAGCTTTGAGCGCATCTACGACTGCGGCTTTAACGGGGCGCTGATACGCTGCGACTTTTTCGAGATAAACGGCGAAGTCTATCTAAACGAGATCAATCCAAACCCGGGCAGTATGGCTAATTATCTATTTGACGACTTTGAGGGGACACTGGAGCGGCTCGCCGCAAGCTTGCCCAAAGAGCGCGAGATAAATATCGACTATAAATTTATCAACTCCATAACGTCGGCAAAAGGCAAGCTGTAAAGAGGCGTCGGCGTTTTTGCGAGCCTATTTCTAGCAAATTTGACCGCTTTAAACGACTTGTTCTAAGCGGCTTTTTTTATTTATTGCTATTAAATTCGGTCGTTAGCTTTTAAATTTGACGACTGTTACGCTTGCTAGGTAAAATCGTGGCTTCTTTTTCTTAAAGTGCCGATTTGTAGGCCAAATTTGACTCGCTTATTTTCTGTGCAACGGCTAGTTTCAATCAAATTTTACCATCCTGTTTTTTATACTCTCGCAAATTTCACTCTAAAAGTATAAAACGCTCTAAAATAAATTTAAACGAACATAATGCACCATTATATTTTAATTTGAATTTAAAGATAATATGCTATATTTTACACAAAATTTTACGTAAAGAGCAGAAATGACTACTTTTAGCAAAGATGAAATTTATACGGCAACCGAAGTGGTGCGAAATTTCAGCGCCGTTTTAGGCAAGGTCGGTAAGGCGCAGATGAAGCGCGCCGTGATCGTCAAAAACAATAAATTTGAAGCCGTACTGCTAAATATGGGCGAATACGAGCGCCTATGCGAGGCCGTGGAGGTACTGCAAAGCATATATGAGGCTAAAAAACGAGCCGGAAGCGGCGAATAATGGCGGTCAAAGAGGTAAAATACGGCGGCAAAATTTACCGCATCAGCTACGAGACCGTAAATCCCGCAAACAAGGATGTCGCACTATTTTTGCACGGCTGGGGCGCGAACAAAGAGATCATGAAAAAGGCTTTTGGCGCGTATTTTAAGGATTTGCGACACGTTTACGTCGATATGCCGGGCTTTGGCGCGAGTAGTATGCACGGCGCGCTAGCGACGAAAGACTACGCAAAAATCATGAAATCATTTTTGGACGAGCTTGGCGCAAGCCCCAAAATCATCTTTGGACACAGCTTCGGCGGCAAGGTCGCAACCCTGCTAAACCCCCAATATCTCGCTCTTTTAAGCTCAGCAGGCATCGTAGCCAAAAAGCCGCTTTGGGTGCGTTTTAAGATCGCTTTGTTTAAGTTTTTAAAACTGTTTGGCCTTGGATTTTTATACAAATTTTTCGCCACGAAAGATGTAAAAGGCATGAGCAAAACGATGTATGAGACCCTAAAAAACGTCGTCGACGAGGACTTTAGCTCTAAATTTGCAGACTTTGGCGGTAAGGCGTTTATATTTTGGGGCGAAGAGGACAAGGCTACACCTCTAAAAAGCGGCGAACGCGTGAGTCGCCTCATTAAAAACAGCGAATTTCACGCGCTAAAAGGTGATCATTTTTTCTTTTTGCTGCATGCGCGCTACATCGACGGTGTCGTGAATGCTGGGCTAAATTTGACGGACTTGGGCGATGAAAGCGGGATCGAGAGCGTAAAAATTTTAAGCCCGAAAAAGCATGAAAATTTGAGCGAAAAAATCGAGAGCGCCAACGAAAACGGCGATCCTAAAAATGATACCGAGCAAAATTTGGCCGAATCCGATCGTGCGTATTTAGAGACGAGCATAAAAACCATCTTTCAAATCGCAAAGCGGTAATTTGGCCGATAAAAACCCGCAACTTGACGATGTGAGTGACGAAAACGGTCAAATTTCTGCAAAAAATGTTTTTAAAGAAAATTTGTTTGACGAGCAAGAAAGCGCGCAAGACAAGCCTGAGCCTAAAAGCGACGTCTTAAACAGCGACGAACAAAATCAAATTTTGCCAAAAGATGAGCCGGGCGATCAAAAAATCCCAAAAAAGCCGGTGCAGCAAACGTTTGATTTAAGCTAGCGCCTTAGATTACGATATCAGTATTAAATTTATGCAGGCTTGGCAGGCCTACATTAAATTTACGAGCTAAATTTAAGCCCAAAATCTGTAAAATCTCGGCTGATAAATATTTGCATTTTACGGCACAAAAATAAAGCAGGGCGGCTAAATTTGCTCTCAAATTTAACAAAAAAACTATCAAAATTTACGCCAAATCTGCAAAAACAAACCACAAAATGTCAAATTTGGCAAAAGCGGCAGGGAAAGCCAGCTCAAACGAACCCAGGAGAAAAAATGAACGAAACCCTAATAAATATCGGCCTTGCCGCGACGCAGATTTTATTTACGTTTGCGCTGGGATTTTATCTCATCACCTGCCTTCAGTGGTTTTCCTACAAGTTTGAGCGCGTGCTGTTTCACTTCACTAGGCCGCTGTGGCACGTGTTTTTCCTTATCGTGCCGATCGTGCTTTTTTACGGGGCGGAGCGATTTTTTTGGATTTATTTTTACTTTGCACTGGTGCCAAGCCTAGCTCTTTGGCACAAAAAGCTCGATAAAAAGCTGGTTTTTACGCCGCGAGTCAAGCGATTTTTCGTTATCCTAGCGCTCGCCGTTATCGCCAGCTACGCCGTTTATATAGCGACGCAGTACCGCGTAAATTTAGGCGTCGTCCTGCCGCTCGTGGTTTCTTTTGCGCTTAGCTTTTTGCTGGAAAAGGCTAAATTTAAAGCATACGAAAACAGCGCGCGCAAAAAGCTAGCCTCGATGCCTGAGCTTAAAATCATCATGATAACGGCGAGTTTTGGCAAGACCAGTATCAAAAATTTCCTATTTGAGCTGCTTAAAAATGACTTCGTCTGCCGCAAAACCCCTCGCAGCGTAAACACCCTAGCAGGCCTCATTCAAGACGTAAACAACGAGCTTGCCGCCGGTACACAGATATATATCGCCGAGGCTGGCGCGCGCCTAAAAGGTGACATCGCGCAGATCACGGAGTTTTTGAACCCGCACATCGCTATCGTCGGCGAGATCGGCGCGCAACATATCGAGTACTTTAAGACGCTTGAAAATATCCGTGCCACGAAGCTTGAGGCTCTTAGCTCAAAGCGCCTAAAAAAGGCTTTCGTGCACAGCAGTACGCAGGCAAGCGAGGGCGAGAAGATAGAAATTTACGATAAAGATCTAAGCGGCGTTGAGGCGAGCTTGGATGGGGTTAAATTTAAGCTTGGCGAGATGGAATTTGCTTCGCCGCTACTTGGTAAATTTAACGCCGCAAACCTAGCTGTCTGCGTCAAAACCGCGCTATATCTGGGATTAGACGAGACCAGGATCGCCGTAGCTCTAGCACGCCTAAAAAACGTCGAGCACAGACTTGAGCGCATCGATGCGGGCGGCAAAATCATCATCGACGACGGCTTTAACGGCAACTTTAACGGTATGAGCGCGAGTTATGAGCTAGTCGCCGGCTACGAAGGGCGCAAGGTGCTCGTGACGCCTGGCATCATGGAGAGCAGCGACGAAGAGAACGAAAAGCTAAGCAAAATCATCAACAAGACCTTTGACATCGTTATGCTGACAAGCTCGCTAAACGCAGTCGCGCTACTAAAGCACCTAAACAGACCAAAAGTCATCGTCATCAAAGATAAGTCAAAAATGCAAGAAGCTCTGGCGCAAAACACCAAAGCGGGCGATCTGATCCTTTTTTCAAACGACGCGCCGAGCTTTATGTAGGGGGCAAATTTGAGGGTTTGGGGCGATAGAGATAAATTTGATAGTGCTGCTTCTAGCTTTTCAAATTAAAATTTGAAGTTTAGTTAAATTTAGCATTTTTAAGGTGCGAGTTTTGCCAAGCGCCGATTTCCGCAGACGAAAGATAAAATAGGGCGGCTAAATTTAAATCCCCGCACTCGCCATCCCGGCCTCGATCAAAAACTGGCTAGGCTGGTAGTTTATCTTTTTGATTTTGTCGTATTTGGCGTAGCTTAAAATCAGCTCGTCGCGCGCGCGAGTGACCGCGACGTAAAAGAGCCGCCGCTCCTCCTCGAGCGAGCCGCCCATGCTCATTAGTTTGAGGTTCGGGAAGCGATTTTGCGCAAGATCAACTACGAAAACGAGGTCAAACTCAAGCCCCTTTGAGGCGTGCACGCTTAGCAGATTTACCCCTTCGCCGCTGCTCATCTCGCTGCTGCCCAGCGTGATAAAGTTATAAAATTTCTCCGCCTCCGAGTAGTTTTTGGCCAGTTCGCCCAGCACCTCGAGCTTGCCCGCGATGCGCTCCAGGGCCTCTTTTTTTAGCGTTTCGTCGACGTTGCCGTTTTTTTGCGTGGCGCGCTTGGTTGCGAGATTGTCGGCGATAAGGGCGTAAATTTTGCTATTTTTGAGATCCTCTATCAGCGAGGTCGGGCGCGAGTGGCGTTTGGCGACGCTTAAAAAGTTATAAATTTCATACAAAAACTGCCCGCCGCTCTCGCTTAGTTTTTGTATTTTTAAAATCGGGTGCGCGAAAAAATTCTCGCAAAAGTTAAATTTAGCAAAGCGAGACTTCTCCCCGACCTCGTCAAGCTCGTCAAAAAGCCCCAGCTGGTAGTTTTTGGTCTTTTTAGCAAAGGCCTCTACGCTATCATCGGGCTGTAAAAATCCGCGCACGACGTCGCCGTGTCCGACCTTACTTAGCACCTCGAAAATCTCCTTGCTAAGCGCCGCACCGACGCCTTTTGCGTATTCGCACACGTGGATAAACGCCATGATGTCCTTTGGGTTTATGAGGATGCCCAGCAGATCCATCGCGGCGCGTACCTCGCGGCTTTCAAAAAAGCTCACGCCGCCCTTGCGCTTGGAGCCGATACCAAGCTCTCGCAGCGCGACTTCTAGACCATCGGCGCTTGAGTTGTTGCGAAAGATGATGGCGATGTTCTCTTTTTTGTATTTTGAGACGGCGATGATCTGCGCGATGTTTGAGTATTGATCGAAAAGTTCGTTGTAAACTAGCAGCTTTGGCGAGGTAAATTTGCCCTCGCGGCCGACGACTAGCTTTTTTTCGTAAAGTCGCGGGTTGTTTGCGATCACTTTGTTGGCCAGGGCTAGGATGGCGGAGCTGCTGCGGTAGTTGATGTTTAGCGCGTAGATTTTAGCGTCTGCAAATCGGTCCTTAAACGAGCCGATGATCTCGATGTTTGCGCCGTTAAATGCGTAAATGCTCTGGTCGAAATCCCCGACGCAAAAAAGGCTTTTCGTCTCAAAAGCACTGATTAGCGAGCCTTGCAGCGAGTTTGTGTCCTGATACTCGTCGACTAAAATTTCCTCAAATTTTAGCGGCGCGCCTTTTCTTAGTTCGTTACGCATTTTGATAAGCAGGTCGTTAAAATCCGCGTAGCCGAATTTGCTCTTTTCCTCCTCAAATTCGCGCAAAACGTCCTCATAAATCTCGGCATATACGCCTTGCTCGTCGCTTCGCTCCTTTAGCCACTCGCCAAACGTCTGCTTTAGGGCTAAATTTTGAAACAGTGAATACGCGTCGTAAAGATAGGCGCCGCCGTATGGCTTGACGTCGCTTAGGTGGTTAAATTTGCGCCTTTCTACGAGCGATTTTAGCAGCGTTTTTAGCTCGCCTGGCTGCTTTAGCGTGACCGGTTTTTCTAGAAATTTAAGCAGCGAATAAGAAACCGAGTGAAAGGTGCCCGCCGTGATACGCGAGGTAATTTTTTTATCAAAATGTCGGTTTAGACGCTCGATCATCTCGGCCGCGGCCTTGTTGGTAAAGGTTAGCAGCAGGATTTTTTCGGGTTTTACGCCTAAATTTAGCAGATGAGCGATGCGAGCGACGATGGTGCTTGTTTTGCCAGTGCCCGCACTTGCGATAACTAGATTGTGCCCGGCAGGAGCGGTCGCGGCGGCGTATTGTTCTTGATTTAGTTTTGAAAGGGGCATATTTTCCTCGCGTTTTAAAAGGCCAGATTATACCCAAACGGGCTTAAATTTATAAAAACGCAAAAGCAGCGAGGGCTAAATTTATTCGCCCCGAGTTTACAAAGCGAGGCGAAAATTTAGTGGTTTTATTTTGGATTTAGTATTTCTTTTAGCTCCTCGTCACTTAGCTCGTAGCGGTAAAATTTGAGGTAAAATTTTTTAACTTCATCTTCTAAATTTAGCTCTGTAAAAATTTCGGGATAAAAGATTTTAGCTAGCCAAAGCGGTTGCAACGCCCCCTCGGCGCTACGCATGCTCCACAGATACACGCCGCTAGGCACGACGAATACGGCGCCGTCTTTAACGGCTTTTAGTTTTTCAAACGCAGGATTATTTAGGATTTTTTCCTTGCCTTCGCGAGAATTGGTTATGATGATATCGGGATTAAAGATAATAACTTGCTCCTCGTTTATCGTCTTTGAGATTTTAAAGTCCGCTTCGTTATCTTGGGAGCTTAAATTTATTCCGCCGGCAATTTTTATGTACTCTGCGCCGATATCTTTGCTGCTGATCGTGCTAAAATTTCCAGAGTTAAAATTTAGAGCCAAAACCCGCTTTTTATCCTTGATATTTTGGACTTTTTCGCTTACGTATTTTATATTTTCGTCAAAGTACTCGTTAAATTCCTCTGCCTTTTTTACTGCATCCCCGCCTAAAATTTCGGCTATTTTACTAACTGCACCCTTTATCTCGCTAGCGTTGCTAAATTTATTTATATTTACGACCGCGATGCCGGCGGCTTCTAGCTGGGCTCTTTGATTTTCGTCAAACATCATACCGACGGGTCCAAAAACTACCTGCGTATTTGAGGTGATGATGCTCTCAACACTGCTTGTTAGCGAGCCGCTTACGTTATTCATCGTTTTTATTTTAGGGAAAATTTTACTCATCATCTTCGGTAGCCGTGCTGCGCCAGAGATGATTTTATCTTCACCCGTTAGCATTGCGCTCATCTGTGTAAAAGCCCCTATCATCGGCGTTACGCGCTCTACGTTATCAGGGATTTGCACCTCTTTGCCGCCGTCGTCCACGACGATACGCGCCTGCAAAATCAAAACCGCCAAAATCTTTCTCATTTTTTCTCCTTAAATGATCGGAACGCAGGAGTAGACGCTTCTGCCCTCGATCTCGTTTTTTACTACTCTGATATCCGCGCCGTAAGCGAGTCTCAAATTTTCATCCGTTATCGCTTCGCTCGCACTGCCGTAGATTATGCTTTGATCTCTTTTTAAAAGCGCGACCTTGGCGTCTATGTAAAAAGCATGCTCGGTAAAGTGCGACGTCATGATGATCTTATGTCCGTTTGCTGCTAGCTCTTTTACGGCTTTTAGGATTTTTACTTGGTTTCCAAAGTCCAAATTTGAAGCGGGCTCGTCAAGCATCACGGCGTTTGCTTCTTGCGCTAAAGCCCTTGCGATCAAGACCATTTGCCTCTCGCCGCCGCTGATATCGGTGTAAATTTTATCCGCAAATTCGCTCATTCCTAGCATCTCAAGCTTTTGTTCGGCGATCTTTACGTCCTTTGCGCTTGGATTTTCAAAGGTTCCGATATATGGCGAGCGCCCCATCAAAACGACATCTAAAACCTTAAAAGCAAAGGGCGGCGTGTGAGCCTGAGGCACATAGCTAACGATCTTTGCTCGCTCTTTATCGTTTAAAGCGAAAAAATCTCGCCCGTCTGCTAAAATTTCTCCGCCAAATGGCTTTAAAAATCCCAAAATCGTCTTAAAAACCGTCGTCTTACCCACGCCGTTTGGTCCGAGCAAGCATAAAATTTCTCCGTCTTTTAACTCGGTGCTAAATTCTTTCACGACTGGCTTTTTGCCATATCCGCAGCTCAAATTTTTTATCTCAAATTTCACAGCCAGCCCTTTTTGCTTTGATAAAGCAGGTAGATAAAAACAGGTGCGCCGATGAGCGAGGTGATGATGCCAAGAGGTATCTCGCTAGCCATAGCGCACCTTGCGATCGTATCTACTATCAGCAAAAATAGTGCTCCAATTAGCATTGAAGCCGGCAAGAGGGCGTTAAAATTTGCCCCCACGATAGAGCGAGCTATGTGCGGCACGATGAGCCCGACCCAGCCTATGATACCGCAAAAAGCCACGCTAGAAGCCGTCAGCAAAGTAGAGGCGCATATGATGATAAAGCTGTAAAATTTGACGTTTACGCCCATGGCTTTAGCCTCTTCTTCGCCAAAGGCTAAGATATTTAGCCTAAATCTAAGCAAAAATAGAGGCGCGGAGCAAAGCGCCGTTACGCCTAGCATATAAAGGACGTTTTGATATCCTCCCGTGCGAGCTAAACTGCCCATCAGCCAAAACGTGATTTCAGGTAGCTTGTTTTCGCTATCTGCTAGAAATTTTAAAAGCGAGCTAAAAGCACCGAAAAGTGAAGATATGACGACGCCTGAGAGAACCATTATGATGACGTTTAGCTTGCCTCTAGCTATGAGTTGGCTTAAAAAAACTACCACAAAAACAGCTGCAAGTCCAAAGCCAAAAGCTGCTAGCGAGACATAAAGTACGGGCAGTGAAAGGATGATAGCAATGCTGGCTCCGACCGCTGCGCCGCTAGATACGCCCAGGATATCTGGAGATACTAGGGGATTTTTAAAAAGCCCTTGATAGACGGCGCCGGCTGCAGAAAGAGCGGCTCCCACTAGCACTGCAAAGGCGATACGTGGAAGTCTGATTTGCGTTATCACGGCGTGAGCTTGCTCGTTTGACGGCGGCGAGCCAAATAGCAAAGATTTTAAGCTAGAAAAAATTTCGGCCACACCAAGACCGTATCTGCCAATAGCCAAGGAAGCAAAGGCGCAAACTATCAGCACGATCGTTAAAACGGCAAAAAGGGCTTTGTTATTCAAATTTTACCTCGCTTACATCGTACCACATCGCGTAGCTTTTTGTCGCTCGGTAAAATTTGACTCCGATTCCATCTTTTACCAACCATTTATCCACGTTTTTTCTAAAAATTTTCTCTTTTTCTTTTGGGATATCGCCGACGAATTTTAAAAATTCGTAAGCCTCGTCCTTGCCCGTAAAACTCTTTTCGTAAACGGTGTCAAAGATACGCACGTTTACGTTTGCGCCCAGATCATAAAGCATATTAAAAGTGACGTTGTAGCCAAACATCCTGGGATTTTCGTTTATAAAAGGCGGGCGTTTAGAGGCTCTTTCGTCGATGCCCGCAAGCAGATCCATCCAAATTTCTCTAAGGCTTGGATGGTCTTCTAAAAAGCTAGTTATGCATACGTATTTTTTTGCCGCATCGTTTAGTCTTTTTATATCGCCAAGGCCAACCGAACGCGAGGCGACGACGATATCGTGTTTACCGATCACTTCCAGTGCGTCCTTGTCAAGCCAGCTTTTTTTCATAAAATTTATATTTTTTACGCCGGCGTTTTTAGCGTTTTGCTTGCAAAATTTAAGCATCTCTCCAAACGCATCAAGCGCGGTTAGGCTTTTAGATCGCATAGCCATCGGTATACTGAGGCGTCCCGGTCCGCAGCCGACGTCTAGCACGCTATCTTTATCCGTGATAGGCAAGGCACCAGCTAAAATTTGCGCGCTACGCTTTTCAAGCTCGGCCATGCCGTTATACATCACGGCTACTTTATCCCAATCAACCGCGCTCCCGCCCGCTCCGTCTCGCGTCATCGGGGCAAATTTGAGCTCCCTAATCGCCTGCCAGTTTAGTAGTCCTTGCATTTTTTCTCCAAAAAATAAGTTTTTAAATTTGAAGCCAAAGCAAAATTTGACCTCAAATTTAAAAGTAAAATTTAAACGGCGGCTAGATGCTAACCGCCGCTAAATTTAAAAGTGAAGTATTGGGAAATAAACCTCTAAAATTTAACTTCGGCCGAGAGCATAAACGTCCTGCTCTGTCCCAAAAAGATACTTGTACCCGCGCCCGTCGTAGTTCCGTCGATATTTGACGGGAACATTCCGACCCAGTATT
>CALCKS010000060.1 GCA_937965895.1 uncultured Campylobacter sp. | reverse complement strand
CTCGCAGCTTCTTCCGCTTTGGTGTATTTGTTTTAACAAGAAGCGCTTCATCGTCGAAATTTCAGACGCCGTGGAACTGGTCGAAGGGTGTCTTGAAGCCATCAAAGCCGAGCTTGAGGATAACGCAAATTTAAAAATGGACTTCCCGCACGTTTGCGGTGCAAGCAAAAATTGGAAGATAGGCGAGTTCGTATCAAAAAACGGAGTCAAGCTTAAGGCGTTTGGCTCGGGTAAAAGACTGCGCGGCGTAAAATTCGGCGTTTATCGCCCCGATCTAGTAGTCCTAGACGATCTGGAAAACGATACTAACGTGCGCAGCAAAGAGCAACGCGACAAGCTCGAGGAGTGGCTTGATGAAGCCGTACTGAATTTAGGCAGCGTAGACGGTAGCCTCGACGTGCTTTATATCGGCACCGTACTTCACGCAGATAGCGTTTTAGCTAGGAAGCTCAAGCTTAAATTTTGGAATGCCAAAAAGTACCAAAGCATCGTAAATTTCCCAAAGCGTATGGATTTATGGGAGAGATGGAGCGAGCTTTACAAAAACGTCTCAAAAGAGTCTAGCGAAACGTTTTATTTAAAAAACAAAGCCCTTATGGACGACGGGGCGCGGGTACTTTGGGAGGATGCGCTACCGATTTTAAAACTCATGCAAAAGCGCGCCGAAAACCTAAAATCTTTTAACAAAGAGCAGCAAAACGATCCGCGTAGCGAAACTCAAATTTTCACCAAAGAGAGTATGCATTTTTATCGCGAGCTCCCGAGGTGCGACTACTTCGTGATGTATATAGATCCGGCAGGCGAAAAGAAAAAATCAGACTACACGGCGATCACGGTGTTAGGAGTCAGTAAAGCAGAAGCCAAGATCTACGTAGCAGAAAGCATAGTAGAGGTCATGAAGACCAAAAAGACCATCAAAGAGATCATCCGCCTAAATCAGCTCTATAAATGCCGCGTATGCGCGATAGAGAGCAACGGCGGGCAGGAGTTCTTTAGGGGCTGGATAAGAGAAAAGGCCTTTGAAATAGGCATTAAACTACCTCTAAAAGGCGTGAACAATACTGCAAGCAAAGGACAAAGGATAGAGGAGCTTGAAGTACCCATAGAGGACGGCGAAATACTCTTTCATCAAAGCCAAAGCCTGCTTATAGAACAGCTTACGGAATATCCCGAAGCCAAGCACGACGACGCACCCGACAGCTTAGCGGGCGCATACGACTTAACGAAACTAAAAAAGAAAGTAAAAAGGCGCACGAGATGATATTTGACAAATTATTTAAAAATAAATCCGAGCAGCCGCAGCGCAAGAAAGCGGCTCCCGTCCCTCAAAACGGCACTCTGATAGACTTACTGATAAATACGGGAGTTTCAAGCGTAGGCGATGATGATATGGATATGATACTAGCCGATCTTACCGTTACGCAGTGCGACGTGAGCCGCAAGTCCGTGACCGAGAAAAAAGAGATCCAAATCGTTTGCGACGATGAAAAAATTAAGGACGAATTTAAAAAGATTTTTAACCCCGACGTCGTCAGCCAAATTTTAGAGACCTACCTTTACGGACTAAACGTATTTGAAGTCAACTACAAAGAAAAAGAAGGTCTTGTATACCCAAGACTCGTGCAGCGCGATTTTAGACAATTTAAATTTAACGACGCGGGCGAGTTCGTGTTTAATGCCGGCGGAAGCGAGCGAAGTATTCCGCCTTTAAAAGTTATATATGCATTAAACAGGGCGAATTTTAGAAAAGTATACGGAGACGGGCTGCTTAAAAAGCTGTATTTCCCCGTCAAGATGAAAAACGCCAGCTTAAAGTTTTGGTTTAGGTTTTTAGAAAAATTCGGATCGCCCTGGGCGATAGCAAAAACTAGCTACGAGCCCGACGAAATGGCTGCGGAAGTGCAAGCTATGCTTAGCGGCGATAGTGCGGTCATAGACACGGACGAGGAGATCACGCTGGTACAGCCTACCTCAAACGTAGATTTTACTAGACTACCGACTTATTTGGATAATCAAATCAGCAAGGCGATTTTAGGGGCAAATTTAGCCAGCGACGTAAAAGAGGGCAGCTTCGCCGCGGCAAAGACGCATA
>CALCKS010000059.1 GCA_937965895.1 uncultured Campylobacter sp. | reverse complement strand
TGTCTTGATTATTATTCTTTATTGATTTTGCATTCTCGCAATATCCATTTTGCATTTTAGCTTTTTCCATTTCGCATTTTTGCAAAATGGATTTTTCGTATTCGCAATTTGGATTTTGCAATTTTAAATTATCGTTTTTGTACTCGTTTGTAACATCAAAATTAGTATCAATTAGATAAAGAAAATCATCGCCTAAAGAATACCAAGCAGTGCGGTTAAATTGATTTTTGTTAAAATTCCCTTTTACTATTGCATTAATCTTTTCAAGTTTCTTTAAAATTCGGTTTATTTTATCCGTGTTTTTATAGTATGGAAATTGTTCTAAAAATGCATCAAGAGTATTATAAGTCCAATGCCTGCCATTATAAAAATTTTTATTATTATCTTTGTTGTGTTTAGTCCAATAAGCAATATGTCCCAAGATATTTGCTTCATCAAAGCCTATTTTACAAGCCAATTCAACATCTATGCTATGAGTTTTAATCATCACTTAGCTCCTTACTTACTCTAGACACGTGCCTAGCACTAAATTTAGCTTTAACCGTTTGTAAGTCTAAACGATAACCGCAGGCACACTCCATTCTCACTGGATAATCCATTTTTAAAAACATTGACTCTTCTTTACATTTAGGACAAGCTCTTGGACTACCTAGTTCAGGGTAAATAGCTAATTGGTCTTTTAAATTTAGAAATATCTCGTTAAAAAACTCGGTTTTTCGCTTTTCTATCTTGTGCCAAAATATATCGCGCCTTTGTCCTACTGGGACGTTCAAGCTTTCATATAAGCTCCAGCCCCCTTTGCGACGTTGATTACAAAAGTGGCGACACACATCTTTAAAGTGCTGGTTTTCGTAAAGTCCGCCATGTTTGGCATAAATGCGAAAATTAGGCGTATCTTTGCCTTGCTTGCCTACAAAATTTTCTACGCAGTTCTTGTGGCGTGACACAAAACGCACATTTGATGGTTCGTAATCTCCATCTGGGTCTATGCGATCTATCGTAAGCCCCTCCTGCCCTTTGTTCTCTTTAAGTGCAAAAAGATAAAAGCTAGTTGGATTTTTCATCCACTCCTCGCAGACTTTTATACCTCTAGCGCCATAAAATTTGTAGTCTTTGTTTTTAGGATCGTTGCAACGCCTCTTCATATCTGATAGTCGGCTGCGTTCTCTTAAAATTTGCTCTTTGCTAAAGTCGCTTAAATTCATGTTTTCATATCCTAAAGTTGAAGTAATTTATCAACTCAAACAAGATAACGCCAGCTACAAAAGACGCGATCATAAACTCAATGTCAGGCATTGCTCGCCGCCTTTATGCATTTTATAAGCTCCTTGTTTATAAGGTGAGCTTCATTAAAATAGCACCATTTCACGGTTACGCCGGTGATAGGGCATTTATCTTTGCCTCGCTCTTTTATGCGCCCCAAAAATACAAGGTTATTCACTCTCGCGCTTACGGTCGCAGTAGGTAGCCCTGTTTCTTCCGACAACATATGTCGTGACGCACCATTTGGGTATTTAAAAAGCGCTTTCATTATCTTCGTTTTTTGTATCTCGTGTTTATCTGCGCTCGCTATGTAGCCGTTTATGCTTGTTCCCGCTATCATTTTTTAACCTTTTGGAGTTTTTGAAGTCTCTTGTTTTCCTGCTTGATTATCCAAGCTCTGATGTCTTGCCAAGCGTCAAGAGGCACATTAATTTCTTTTTGCGCCAAAATAACTATTTCCATGCGTGGAAAAAATTTGCGCTTCTCGCTCAAAATGTGCTTCACGCTATTTAACGTATAGTGCTTCAATAAAAAATTTTTGATTTTTTGGTATGTTTTATTTGTTCTCATGGCGTAAGTGTATATTAACACCACTTAAAATAAGTTTAAAAAGTGGTATTTATTCATTCTATAAATAAATTAAAAATAAAGTATAATTAGTGTATTTATCTTACACCTAATAAAAAGGGGATAATTTATGAAAAGCAACTTTAACTATGAACTTGTCAGACAAACCATGAAAGATAAAAATATAACACAGGCAATGCTTGCGGACTACTTAACACAAAATGGCATCCCAACGCCAATAGATACTGTAAAATCGTGGTTTAGAAAAGATAACGATAGACGCGTATCACCAGAAATTATCAAAATAAGGCTTATAGGGCGGTGTTTGTCTTTGGATGCAAATCAAATGATAAATGGCTTTAATAGTGATATTAGTTCGGTCAAAGAAATCCCTATCGTAGGCGAAGCAAGTTGTGGTATCCCGGAGCCAAATTCATACCAAGACTACGATCAAAAGACCTATTGTAGCGCCGATATTTGGAACGAGGACATGTATGCAGTTATCGCAAGCGGCGATAGCATGTATGACTTGATAGAAAGGGGTGACGAAGTGATTTGTGACCCTAGAGCCGATATATTGAGCGGGGACATCGTGCATTATGAATTTAACGGCGAAAGCGCTATTAA
>CALCKS010000058.1 GCA_937965895.1 uncultured Campylobacter sp. | reverse complement strand
CTCCCAGCTCGCTGCCGATCTGCCAAAGCGCGATGATAAGCGCTATCGTCGCAAGACCGCTAAAGCCGCCCCAAAGGTAGTCCGCGACCTTTAAAAACGCGCTGCGGTCTTTTTTGACGTTATCGACGAGTATCATAAAAACAGGCTCTTATCAGGCATTTTACCGCCCAGAAGCTTTGGATTTAGCTCAAAAAGCACCTCAAAAAAGCTCATAAGCTCGTCCGTCAAATCCTTAGCCTTCGTCACGGTCAAATTTGATCGCTCAAACGCGTTTGCAAGTGCTGGCTCTGGAGCCGGCAGATACTGCGCGCCGATTTGCGCCGCGCTTTGTTTGTTTTCTAGGATCCATTTTAGAGCGTTTTGCATATCTTTGTGAAATATCTCAAAACCCTCCCTGTTTGCGTTATAGTAGTCTAGATCCACGATGAGCCCTGCTTGCGGGATATATGGCTTGATACCAAAGCTCTCGCCCCAAACCTCGGGCAGCTCAAAGCCCACGCGTACGTCCACGCCCATTTTTTTACCGCGCAGTATCGCAGCCGAGCTCATCGGCTCGATCGATAGGGCTGCGTCGAAATCCTTTTGCAAAAACAGCCCTATGGCTTCTGGCGGAGTTTGAACGTAGTTGATCTCGATTTTAGAGATATCTATGTCTCGTTTTTTGCAGATGGCGCGCAGCACGAGGTCTGGCATATCGTTTTTAAACGGCATGATTAGCTTTTTGCCGATTAGATCCTCGATGCTTTTGATACTAGGGTCTTTAACGAGGATGTTTTGAAGGCCGTTGGTCATGATGTTTAGCAGGCCAAAATTCATGCCCTGATTGGCCAAATTTACGCCCACATTGCTAGGCGCCGCGGTTAGTTTCATCTCTCCGCTAGCCACGCCGGCGCGCAGCTGATCGGGGCTATTCCAGATCCTTAGCTTTATGTCGTGGGTTTTGGCTAGCTCGCCTTGTAGGCTCGCCACGGCTAGCATGGTGCTGGGGATCGCAGGCATACCCCACACGTCAAATCTCTCTTTGGCAAGCAAATTTGGCGCAAAAGCAGTCGCGCCCAGCGCCGCACCGAGTCCTAAAAATCCTCGTCTGTTCATAGCTTTCTCCTTGTATTAAGA
>CALCKS010000057.1 GCA_937965895.1 uncultured Campylobacter sp. | reverse complement strand
GCGTGGATTTTGAAAATATCTTTATCAGCAACGCAAACACGTGGAGCATAGGCGGATCTTTGGTGCAGAAAATTTTCGACTACGGTAGAACCAAAAACAACGTCCGCATAGCCGAAACTAACGAGCAAATCGCGGCCGTAGCCTACGAAGCGGCGGTCAAAAAGGCTCTGGGCGAGGTTAGAGACGCGCTAAACAACCGTAAAAACGCCAAACTAACGCTAAATCAAGTCAAAGAGCTCCTGCACTCGCAAGAAAAAATCTATAAGCTAGCCAAGGATCAGTTTGAAGAAGGCTACACGGGGCACCTGGAGCTACTCGACGCACAACGCAACCTACTCTCGGTTAGACTCCAAGACATCGCGGCAAATTTAAACCTCATCGACTCGGTCGTGGACGTATATAAGGCATTTGGTGGCGGATTTAGGGCCGAATAATTTTACTTTTGGGCGGAGATTCTCCGCCTCTTTCTTTTTGAATTTCTTTTTGCTTTTCGGTTTTAAATTTGACGCGGCCTTGGGTGCAAATTTAGATATTTAACCTGTTTATTGTCGTAACTTATTTTGCTTTTCGACTTTAAATTTTCAGATATTACTAAGAGATAAATTTGTATTTAAAGACGTAAATTTGTTTCAAATTTGAGCTATAGGCAAAGCTGTCAAATTCGCATCGCACTATCCAGTATGTACGTTTTGCCAAATTTCCAAATTTGACGCTTCAAATTTAGCTCGGTCATACGGTTTTGGCAGGTGGCGCTATGAATCATATTGCCGCAAATTTACGTTTTAAACTTTTAAATTTGCAACCCAGAAATTAGCGAAATTTGGAAAGAAACGACAACGCTACTCTAGATTTCGTTAAATTTTACTCTTTGTCCGTCAAAATTTGCACGATAGTTTCTGGTAAAATTTCATGCTCTATCGCGTGGATTTTAGCTTCAAATTCCTCAAGGCTCATCCTTGCGCTCTTTTCAAACGCGCGCTGAGCGATGATTTTGCCGCCGTCTAGCTCCTCGCTGACCCAGTGCACGCTCACGCCGCCCACCTTCA
>CALCKS010000056.1 GCA_937965895.1 uncultured Campylobacter sp. | reverse complement strand
GCTTTTAGGCTTTTTACGACATCTTTATCAAACGGCGCGGTTATCTTTTTTACTTCTGACATCTTTTCTCCTTAAATTTCAGCTTCGGCATGGCGAGCGGCGTGGCAGTTGATGTTGATAGCGACCGGTAGGCCTGCGATATGGGTCGGATACCACTCGATGTTTACTTTTACCGCGGTCGTGTCGCCGCCTAGTCCTTGCGGTCCGACGCCCGTTTTACAGGCGAGCTCTAGTAGCTCCTCCTCTAGCTTGGCGTATCTAGGATCTGGATTTTTGCTGTCCGCAGAGCGAGCGGCTGCGTATTTTGCCATTAGCGCGGCCTTATCCATCGTGCCGCCTATGCCCACGCCGATCACCATCGGAGGGCAGGCGTTTGGACCAGCTAGTTTAACAGTGTCTAAAAATACCTTTTTTACGCCCTCTAGGCCGTCTGCGGGCACTAGCATCTTTAGAGCCGATTTGTTCTCGCTACCAAAGCCCTTTGGAGCGACTTTTATGTGGATTTTGTCGCCCTTTACTATCCTTACGTTTATGACGGCAGGGGTGTTGTTTGTCGTGTTTTTACGCTCAAAGATCGGGTCGTTTACGACGGATTTGCGCAGGTAGCCGCCCACGTAGCCGTCTTTTACGCCCTCGTTTATCGCATCTTCTAAAAATCCGCCCTCGATATGCACGTCCTGACCAATATCGACGAATACAACCGCCATGCCCGTGTCTTGGCAGATCGGCGCGACGCGCTTCTGGGCTAGATCGGCATTTTGGAGTACCTTGCCTAGGATATCTTTTCCTATCGGCGAGCTCTCGTTTTCTCTAGCTTTTTCAAAAGCCGCTCTCATATCGGGCGTCACGACGTAACAGGCCTCTTTGCAAAGCTCGCTGACGGTTTTGGAGATTAATTCCGCTTGAACTACTCTCATCTGTCCTCCTGTGTTAAATTTGTTTTATAAATTTCAAAATATAAAATTTAATTTTTATCTCTTATTAAATTTCGCGAAGTTTATCAAAATAAGCTAAAAAGTTAGATTAAATTTGTGGATTTTGAGAGTCCGAGAGAAAAATCGGCTGAAATTTAGCAAGACGAATTTAAATTTATGCTTTACGCAAAATTTAACGACAATCCCGCTAGACTCAATCAAGCAGCGATAAATTTAGAGCAAAAACCGCAAACTCAAATTTGACGAAACGGCTTAAATTTGTGCCGGTTTCAAATGCGGCAACGTTTTTAAATTTTAGACCGACTTAAATTTGAAAATCCGCTTCCGCATCTCAAATTTAAAACCGAATTTACGCACTGCCCGCAAAGGCAAGGCGCAAATTTACTCAGTCCTCGTCCTCTTTTTGCTCAAATTTTCTGCGTACCTTGACGCTTGAGATACTCGCGCCGTCCATCTTGCGCACCTCGTAGTAGCAGTTTTCATCCTCGATCTTGTCGCCTACGACAGGCAAGCGACCGATGAGATTAAAGACGTATCCGCCGATCGTTAGCTCCTCGGTCTCGTCAGCGAAGCTTATCCCCATCAGCTCCTCGACGCTCTCTAAGTCAAAGCGCCCCTGAAACTCATAGATATTTTCGTTGATCTTTTTGTAGTGCGGATCGGCGTCGTCATGCTCGTCGTTAAAGTCGCCCAAAATTTCTTCCATTATATCTTCCATCGTGAGCAGACCGGCCGTGCCGCCGTACTCATCCACGACGAGAGCGGCTGAGATTTGCTGTTTGTTCATCATCACGAGGATTTTAGATATCGAGAGATTTTCGGGCACGATGACGAATTTACGCACGATGCTATCAAATTCGCGCTTTTTATTACCCAGATCGATTTGCAAGATATCTCTGATATGGATCATGCCTAGTATCGCGTCCTTGCTGCCGTCGATGTAGGGGTAGCGCGTGTATTTGGAGTCAAAGATCACTTTGACGTTTTCTTCGTAGCTTTTTTGCTTGTTTATGCAGACCATATCGCGGCGCGGAGTCATGATCTCTTTAGCCACCGTGTCGGAGAAATCGACCGCTTTTTTGATGATCTCGGTCTCAAAGCTATCTAAAACGCCGCCTTTTAGGCTCTCGCCCACGATGATTTTTATCTCTTCTTCGGAGTGGGCTAGCTCGCTCTCTTTGGCTGGTTTGATGCCCAAAATTTTAAGCGAAACGCCGGCTAAGAAATCAAAAGTCTTGATAAGCGGCGAGAAAACCACCCAAAATACGTGTAGCGGACGCGCGATGGCTAGGACCGCTTTTTCAGATTTTGCGATGGCGACGGACTTTGGCACTAACTCGCCTAGCACCACGTGCATGAGCGTGATCAGCGTAAACGCGATCGCAAACGCGACGGTATGTACTAAGATATCGTTTAGATTAAAGTATGTTTTTAGCGGTTCTTCTATCAGCCTAGCGACCGCAGGCTCGCCGATCCAACCAAGAGCTAGCGAGCTTAGCGTGATGCCTAGCTGCGTGGCGGAGAGGTAGGTGTCGAGGTTGTTTGACATATCAAGCGCGGTTTTCGCGTTTGGTACTTTGTCCTTAACAAGCTCCTCTAGGCGGCTCTTACGGACTTTGACGATGGAAAATTCTGATAAGACGAAAAAAGCGTTTAAAAATACGAAGAAAAACGCGAGAGCGATCATAAAAAGCGAGTCGGCGCTACTGGGGTGCAATTAAAATCCTTAAAAAATTAAAATGAAATGTGGCGATTATAGCAAAAAATCGGGAATTTTAAACTGAAAGCGCATTTTTGCCACCTCTAGCGCGAGCGAGAGCCGCGGAGGCTATTTTGCCGCGTTTTGGCGCTTTTAGCGGCGTGCGCGCCCTACTTTCCGTTTAAATTTGAGCGCAAATTTAAGCTCCGCGCTAAACTTGTAATACAAATATTGCTTATATTGTGCGCCATTTGGCTCAAATTTGCAAAATTTATTTAAATTTGAGTCCAAATTTGACGCGCCAAGACCCGAACCACAAAAAATGCCGACGGTTAAATTTATAAAATTTAAACTGAGCTTACGCCGTCAAATTTGACGCGTTAAATGCTAAAACTGTGGTTTGCCGCCGTTTGCCTTCGCGCCGTTTACGAAGTCGATCGCTATTTTTTGGCAGGCCTTTTTGTCCTTTTTTTCAAGACACAAAGCCTCAAGCTCCTCTTGACTCATACCTTTGTAATCAGCCACCGTTTTGGTCGTCCCGCCCATATAAAGCCACGCAAGAAACCCCAAAATAAACAGGATAAAAATTAGTCTCGCCACGCCCGCTCCTTTGCAAATTTATCTTAATAATACAGCCGATGGGGTTAAATTTAGCTTGATTTTGCGCCAAATTTGACGCGGTTCGGCGCTTAAATTTAAAAAATAGTCTCGCGGTAAAAATCGCCGCGAAACCCGGTAAAACGATGGCCGCGGCGTTGGTAAATTTTACGCCGATCTCGCTAAATTATTTTACCTTCTTGCCGTTTTTATAGCTTGCGAAAATTTCGCTCGTGCCGTCCTTTTTAAACGCAATCACATCGTAATCCTCGACGATGCCGCCCTGCTCCATGCCGGGGCTTCCCAGCGGCATGCCGGGTACCGAGATACCCACGACGTCGGCCGGTTTGGCAGCTAAAAGCGCCTTTATCTCTTCAGCCGGCACGTGCCCCTCGATAGCGTAACCTCCGACTATACCGGTGTGACAACTAGATAGCTCCAGCGGAACGCCGTATTTGTTTTTCGTTTCGATTATCGCGTTTGTTTTGTGCTCTACGATCTCAAAGCCGCTTTTTTTCATTATCTCGCCCCACTTTCCGCAACAACCGCAGTCCGGGCTTTTATAAACTTCGATCGTCTCGCCTCCCAGGGCCGCCGACGTAAGCGCCGTAAATAGCGCAAATCCCAAAATAGTCTTTTTCATTTTCATCCTTTGTAAAAAATTCGCCGGATTTTAACGTAATACGCATAACAGTAATCTAACGCGCATAAATTTAGCCTGGTTTTGCTATACTTTGCGACTAAATCTCAAATTTAAAGGCAAATAGATGTTTTCGTCGTTTTTCGCGA
>CALCKS010000055.1 GCA_937965895.1 uncultured Campylobacter sp. | reverse complement strand
ATCATCATTGGTGCTTAATTCTTTTAAATAGCGAGCGGATTATGGCCGCTCGCTATTTAAACTTGCTAACAAAAAACTCAAAAACTAAAATAGGCAAAGTAAGGTTGCTTTGCCTTGCTTCAAATTTGATCTAAAATTTATATCCGCTTAACTAAAAAACAAAATCTAAAGGCCAAATTTGGGTGGTTTTATCAGTGCACAAATTTAACGCTAAACCGTCTCCCAAAATCTCGGTTTCGTTTTTATCGTATCCTTATTTTTCTCGTGCAAAATTTGCAAGAACTCTTTAAAATTTGGCGTAAAAAGCGAAGCGGCGGGTGCAAATTTATACTCGCTCGTGCCGTCTTTCTCAAACTCGTCCGCAAAACAAATCCGCCAAATTCTAGCGCTATTTATCCATATTTTCGTGCTCTCAAGCGCTGTAATTTGCTCAAATTTATACCTAGACGCAAGTTCCTGCCCTCTAAAAACATAGATGTAATTTTGATCAAACCAAAGGCTTTCACGCGAGATGAAAAACCGCTCCAACCAAAGTAAAAATGGCCGTACGGAAAGTCTTTTTATCGCGCCTGATTCGCTCGTTTCGCCTATTGCAGCGAGCTGACGCGGGCTGAGCTTGCTAGGATTTCGCCAAAATATCGTCCAAATAATCCCGCCAAAAAGTAAAACGTTAAAAGTTATGATTAAAATTGCGATTATTTTTAAAATTTAAGCCCTTTCAAAAATATAAATTTAGACTCCGTATCGCTTGCGCCGAGCTCACGCTGCTTTTATGCCGCCGTTAAATTTAGCGCCTTTAAATTTGAGTTCGCCGCAAAATCTCTTGCCAAATTTCGCCTCGACGATGAGGACTAGCACGAAAAATATCTTTTCGTCGTTTAAAAAAGCGATTTGGCGCAAAGTTTGATTTGCGCCGTTAAATTTAACGCCGTTTTCGCGCAAGGTGCGGCAAAACTCGGCCTCGTCAAAGCCTAGTTTTTGCGAGATCTCGGCTATCGTATATGGTTCTAGCGAGGCGATGATGCGGTCCATGTTGCACATGCTAGGATTTTTGCGGCGAGTGACGACGTCTGTAAATTCATTTGCGAGTTTGATGAGCTTTTTCTTGCGATTTATCACGTGTAAAACGGCTGCAAGCGCAACCAAAAAGCCCGCAAATTTATGTGCGCCCATCCAAAATTCGCCATACTCTCCGAGCGCGAAATTTACCCCCGAAAACGCGAGCAAACTAAGCCCCAAAATCAGCGTGCAAATGAGGCAAAATTTATAAACAATCTCGAATTTAAGCATAAAATCCCCCAAAATATATTTTCGTAATTATACATTTTTAAAATAAGCAATATTTTAAGGACAGATTTTATCCTTTTATTGATATACATCATTTTTGTGCAAATTTATTTTGGATAAACTTTATACGAATTTTTCAAAAGGAGACAAAGTATGCGTGAATACAAGAAGTATTGGTGGGCGCTGGTAGCAGTCGTTACTATCGCCTTCGGGATACTGGGCTATTACGGCGTAGAGGTTTATCGCGAAGCGCCGCCGGTAGTGAGTTTTGCCGATAAAAACGGCAAAATAATAGTCGAGCAAGAGCAAATTTATAAAGGCCAAGAGGCCTGGCAAAGCATCGGCGGTATGCAGGTGGGCTCGGTGTGGGGACACGGAGCGTATCAAGCGCCTGACTGGACGGCTGATTGGCTACATAAAGAGCTAGTCGCATTTATGGATATAAAGGCAAATCAGCTTTACGGAG
Source organism: uncultured Campylobacter sp. (assembly GCA_937965895.1). Taxonomy (GTDB): domain Bacteria; phylum Campylobacterota; class Campylobacteria; order Campylobacterales; family Campylobacteraceae; genus Campylobacter_A. Next base: position 5,326 of record CALCKS010000055.1, on the reverse strand, counting down.
CTAAATTTGACGCCCTGAGCGCCGAGCAACAAGCCAACATCAAGGCTCTAACCAAGAGCGAATACCGCACGAATACGCTAAAAAACGGCGTTATAACGATCAGCGACGAGAGGATCGCGGCGGCAAAGGTAGTGCGAGACGAGTATAACGGGCTTTTTGGTAACGATCCGAAATACCAAAAGCTACGCGAAAACTACGCGATGAAAAACAACACGTTAGCCAAAGAGGAAAACCGCGAGCAACTAAATGATTTCTTCTTCTGGGCGACCTGGGCTACGGCGACGAATCGCCCAAATAGCGAGGCTACGTACACGAACAACTGGCCGCACGAGCCGCTAATCGACAACGTTCCGACGAAAGAAAACGTATTTTGGACGATTATTAGCGTTACGATTTTGGTTGCGGGCGTTGGCTTACTAGTTTGGTTTTCAAATTTCTATGGAGAAAAAGATCACGAAAGGCTCACTCCTATCGACGCCGATCCGCTCTCAAGGCTAAATTTGACTCCGTCTCAAAAGGCGCTTGGTAAATACCTTTTCGTAGCGCTCGCGCTTTTTGTTTTCCAGATCATGATAGGCGGCTTCGTGGCGCACTACACGGTCGAGGGACAGGAGTTTTACGGCATAAATTTATCCCAGTACATCCCGTACTCTTTGGCGCGCACTTGGCACATTCAGGCGAGCATTTTCTGGATCGCGACGGGCTTTTTGGCGGCCGGACTTTTCCTAGCGCCTATCATCAACGGCGGCAAGGATCCTAAATTTCAAAAACTAGGCGTGGATTTGCTATTTTACGCGCTGCTTTTCCTAGTCGTGGGTAGCTTTATCGGCGAATACATGGCGATAGCTGGCAAGATGGATACTAGCCTGAGCTTTTGGCTTGGACACCAAGGATACGAGTATATCGAGCTTGGCAGGGTTTGGCAGCTTATTTTGTTTGTCGGTCTTGTTATCTGGATGGCACTCGTGCTTCGCGGATTTGTCGGCGGGTTTAAGGCTGACGGCGATAAAAACCTGTTAGCTATCTTTACGGCTTCTGCTATCGCGGTTGGACTTTTCTACGGCGCGGGGCTATTTTACGGTCAAAGAAGCCCGCTGCCGGTGATGGAATACTGGCGCTGGTGGGTCGTTCACCTTTGGGTTGAGGGCTTTTTCGAGGTGTTTGCGACCGCTTCGCTTGCGTTCGTGTTCGCATCTTTAGGCTTAGTCGGCAAAAAATTTGCGACTTATTCGACTCTAGCGAGCGCGAGCTTATTTTTGATCGGCGGCATCCCTGGCACTTTCCACCACCTTTATTTTGCCGGAACGACCACTCCGATCATGGCCGTGGGCGCTAGCTTTTCTGCGCTTGAGGTCGTGCCTTTGGTACTTCTTGGAGCCGAGGCCTTTCATCAGTATTCGCTTCAGTTTGCGCAAAGCTGGGCGAAAAACCTCAAGTGGCCGCTTTACTGCTTTATCGCGGTGGCGTTTTGGAATATGCTGGGTGCTGGAGTATTTGGCTTCCTTATCAACCCGCCGCTATTTTTGTTCTACATCCAGGGGCTAAACACCACTTCGGTGCACGGACACGCGGCGCTGTTTGGCGTTTACGGCTTTTTGGCTCTTGGTTTTGTTTGGCTCGTGGCGCTTTACCTTTTTAAAGGGCAAGAGTTTAACGACAAGCTGATGAAAGTAGGCTTTTGGTCGCTAAATGCGGGACTAATGCTGATGATCGTAGCGTCGCTGCTTCCGATCGGTCTTTATCAAGCCGTCGCTGCGATAGATGTCGGTATGTGGTACGCTAGAAGCGCGGAGTTCTTGCAAATGGATCACTTGCAAAATTTACGCTGGCTAAGGATGATCGGCGATACGATCTTCATCATCGGCGGCATTTGCTTCTTTATCCAGATTCTTAAATTTATCGCGGGAAGCTGCGGCTGCAAGGCCAAAGCCTAACCCCTCTAAGCCCCTGTTTTAGGGGCTTAGCTTCTTCTAAACTTCTATCTTGTAAAATTCGTCCCAAAGGACGAAAATGCAAAAATTTAAAAAATATCTCCGAAATTTTATCTTTGGCTTCTTGATTGCCCTGCACGTTTTGGCGTTTGCGGCGATAAACTACGCTTTTCCGCACTACGACGAGGCGATCATCACGGGCGGCGAGGTCAAGCGCATGGACAAAGACGGCTTTATCAACGCACAAAATCCAGCCGACGGGCCGACGCGCGACGTGTACTTTATCTACACGCGGGAACTAAACGGCACGAAGGTGATGCCGTATCGAAACGAGGACACGGGCTGGGGCTTGCCGCTTTATTTGAAATTTAACTCCGCCGACGTCCAAGCCGCCGCGCAAAGCCTAGTGGGCGAAGGCAGGGCGCAGATCAAATACTACGGCTGGCGTATCGCGATGTTTGATATGTTTAGAAACGCCGTTTCGGTAAAAAAGCTAAAAGATGGCGAGACACGCGCAAATCCTATTTTTAGCTATATATTTTACGCTATGACGGCGGTTTCGTTTGCGGTTTGCACCGTTTTTGTTAGAAGGAAATTTAAAGACGAACCAAGCTCAAATTTATAATCCAAGCTAAATTTGAGCGGCTTTTCGTCGCCTCGCTCAAATTTGACTAGGCAGTAGCAGCAAATTTGACGTAAAATTTGAGACCAAAGGATATGCGTGAGCGAGCTATATACTTTTATCTACGAGCTTTGCTCTCTGATAAACGAAAATTTAAAAAAGAATTTTTATTTTCAGGCGGGTTTGTTTTTAGCTATCGTTTTGCTTGGATTTTTGGCGGTTTGGATGCAGGATTAGTCAAATTTGAGCGGGCAAATTTGACTTAGATGAGCTAAATTTAGCGGCTCAAAGTCCCGCGCGTTTTACTCCTCGATATTGCTCGGCGAGGTCGGCTTGCCCAGCAAAAATCCTTGCGCGTATTTGATGCCGAATTTCTTTATTTCGGCGAGGATCTCTTCTGAGCTAACAAACTCAGCCACGACGTTATAGCCTTGTCTTCCGGCAAAGTCGATGATAGTTTGCAGCAGATACCTAGCGTTTTTGTCGTACGGCAGCTTTTTGATGATCGAGCCATCGATCTTGATCGTGTCGATATCAAGCTCCAAGATGCGGTAGTAGTTTGAGTAACCGCTACCGAAATCATCGATCGAAACTTTGCAGTCGTAGGTGCGGATCTTGTTGATGAAGTCATTTACGATCTTGTAATCATCCACGCCCTCGCTCTCTAGTATCTCAAAATACACGTGCTCGGGCCTTGAGCAGACGCGTAGCTTTTTCTCGATGAGATCCCTTATGCTTTCGTTTGCGATATCGCTGCTAGAAAGGTTCATAGAAAAGCTTGTATTCGTAAACTTCTCAACTAGCCTAAATACGTGCTCAACGACCTTTTTCGTGATATCGTTATAAAGCGAAATTTTCTTTGCTATGTCCAAAAACTCGCCCGGATAGCGGATCTTGCCGTTTTCGTCGATGAGGCGCACGAGCACTTCGTAGTATTTGACCCGCGCCGTTTCGCCAGATACGTCGTAGATCGGCTGACACTCGACAATCACGGTATCGTTATATAGCGCGTTTTCGATGGTGCGCGACATGATTTGGTTGTGGTAGTACTGCTGCTCGATGTGGCTGTTTTCGGTGTAAAACTGCACCGTTTCGCCGTTTTGCTTAGCTTCGTAGTGAGCTAGCATGGCTTGAGTTAGGCGGTTTGTTTGCGGAGTGTCTTGAGGCATGCTAACGCCGATGGTTATTTTGATATTAGGGATAAACTCGCGTGCCCCCTCAACCGTGATATAGAGATTATTTGCTTTAAAATAATCGATAAATTTACGCACTACACGCTCTGCATCGTCACCGCCGTACCAGATGCAAAACTCATCAAACTGCACTCTATAAATGTTCGCATCAATCTTATAAGTGTCGATACAAAGCTGAAGCGTCGTCGCAAATGAAGCAATGATGGCGTCCACGGTCTTTGTTTTGTAAAAAAACCGAAAATCCATAAAGTTATTAATGTTTATATAGATGATCATGCCGCCCGAGCCCTGCTCCATCCTTTGCGTCAGAGCAAAATAACTGCCAAGCCCCGTTAGCTTGTCTTTTAGCGCTTCGTTTTTCAGCTCTTTGTTTTTGTTTTCGAGCTCTTTTGTCATCGCGATCTCTTTGGTTCTATCAAATTTGATCGACATATAGCCGTCTTTGTCGCCGCTTTCGTTAAAAAGCGGAGAGAAAATAACCTGCTCGTATATGAGTTCGCCGCTTTTTGTTCTGCTTATTAGCTCGTCGGCTCGCCAAATTTGATCCGATTCTATCGTTTTTAGCATATCTTGATAAAATTCGTTTGGGTGCTGATGGGACTTTATGATGTTTATATTTTGATCTTTTAGCTCCTCAAATTTATATCCGAAATTTTGCTCGAAAATTTTATTTACGTATTTGACCTTTCTATCTAAGTCGGTAAAGGTTATGGCGTTAAAGCTATTATCGACGGCTTGCTCGAAACGGTTTAGTAGCCTGATGTTGTTTCTAGCTCTAGCATAAGAAATATAAACAAATATCGATGCAAGCCCAAACAACACAAATACTAGCGCCATCGTCCTACGTAAATTCGATAAGACGTTTTGTATATAGCGCTCGCTACTTTCTTTGAGGTCGGATAGTTTATTGTAAATTCCGAGCGAAATTATATCGCGGTAAAGCTTTTGCGCCTGCTCGTAGTAGCCGATCAGTTTTTGCGCGCTCGATAAAAATCCGACATCGTTTTTAGTTATCTTTGGATCCTTTAAATACTCGTTTAAAAGCTTTTTGGGTGCCGCTAGATCAGTGTTTAAGTCGTATCTAAACATCAAAATTTGCGGCATCAACTCTTTAAAATAAAGCCCATCCAAAGCCTCGAATTTTAAGATTATTTCGTTATAAACGAGCTTTGCCATTATCGTAACGGAGTTAAATTTATCCGTTAGCTCGACTCTTTTTTCAACCGCTTCCTCTAGCTCGCTAAAAGTTTTTTCGTTTAACGCTAGCTTTTCAAAGGAGATCAGGTTACTTGAATCAAGCTTTTTTAGAGCCTTTTGAAACTCCGCCGTATGGCGCATGATCGCGTCGTAGTCGGCCTCTAGAAGGCTTTTTTCGAGCAAGAAATTTGCCTCGTCGTTAGCTTCCATTACCTTTTCTATCGTGCCTTTCCACTCATAGGCGGTTACTAGGTCCTTTGTGGCCTTATAGGTCATCACGGTTCCAAAAAATACGATACAAACGATAGTAAAAAATAAAATTTTATGAAAGATTATCTTGTGTTTCATTTTAAAATTTCCGGTTTTTCGCCGCTTAAAGTCAG
>CALCKS010000054.1 GCA_937965895.1 uncultured Campylobacter sp. | reverse complement strand
ACCGGCCTTTGCAGGATGCTGCGCTCATACGTGACGCCGGCGCTCGAAAACGTCGCGCTCTGGCACGAACGCGATATCAGCCACAGCTCGGTCGAGCGATTTATACTGCCAGACGCCTTTATCACGGCCGATTTTATGCTTGCGCGCATTACGAATTTGATCGCAAATTTGGTAGTTTATCCAGAAAATATGATGAAAAATCTAAATTTAACCGGCGGGCTAGTGTTCTCGGGGCGCGTGCTTCTAGAGCTGCCAAAACGTGGGATTTCGCGCGAGGACGCGTACAAGATCGTACAGCGCAACGCTATGAAAGTCTGGGCGGATCTACAAGAGGGCAAAAAAGCGATAAACGAAAACAGCGAGAGCCTGTTTTTGCAAAATTTGCTCGCCGACGAGGAACTACGCGCTAGCCTAGGCGAAGCAGAGATAAAAGAGTGCTTTGATTATTCGTATTACGCCAGGCACGTGGATGGGATATTTAAAAGGGTGTTTAAGGCTTAGTAGACATGGCAAATGAAGAAAAAATCAAATTTATTTTAGAAGATATCAAAGAAGCAAAAAAGGCTCTAAAAAATAAAAGTGGCGAAGTAGCACTTAATTTATTTCAAGAGCTATCAGATAGGTATCATAAATATAATATAATGGTTGATGATAGTTCTGGATATGATTTTGATGAGTATGGAATTAAATATAATTTCAGTATGTATCCAAACTTTTTAAAAAATCTAATAAAGAAGCTAGAACTTTATATAGCAGAACTTAAAGATGAGGACGTAAAACAAAATCAAATAAGTATAATAGCTGCAGCAAATGCTATTATCAATCAAAATATTAGCATTAAAAGTACGATGGAAAAAGTAGATCAAATTTCAGACAAAATTCTTGCTAAAAATTTAAAGTATGAATTAAAGGGAATGCTTAGCGAGCTTGAGGATTGCAAAGATAATCAAGAGAAAAAATCGAAGCTAATGGAAGTCGTTAAATGGCTTGGAGATAAAACTGCTGATGCTTTTATCGCTTGTTTGCCGTATTTTGCTGGACTTGGCTTATAGAATTACAGATAAGGAAAAAATTTGAAAGTACTAAAACGAAACGGGCGCACGGAAGAGCTTGACGTAAGCAAGATCAAAAAATACACGAGCGAAGCGGTCGCTGGGCTAGCAAACGTGAGCCTAAGCGAGCTTGAGGTGGACGCGAAAATTCAGTTTCGCGATATGATAACGACCGAGGAGATCCAACAAACCCTCATCAAAACGGCCGTCGAAAAGATCGACATCGATCGCCCGAACTGGACCTTCGTCGCGGCGAGGCTGTTTCTGTACGACCTTTATCACAAAGTCACGGGCTTTAGCGGCTACAACCACCTACGCGACTATCTGCAAAAAGGCGAAAAAGCAGGCCGCGTCATCCCTGGACTAAAAGAAAAATACGATCTAGACGACCTAAACGACTACATTAGGCCCGAGCGCGACTTGCAGTTTGCATATCTAGGCATCAAGACGCTATACGACCGCTACCTCATCAAAGACCGCAGCGGCGCGCCGATAGAGCTACCGCAGCAGATGTTTATGGCGATCGCGATGTTCCTTGCGCAAAACGAACTAGACTGCCAAGGCTGGGCGAAGAAATTTTACGATCTCATATCTAAATTTGAAGTCATGCTCGCCACTCCGACACTCTCAAACGCCCGTACGACGCGCCATCAGCTAAGCAGCTGCTACGTGGGAAGTACGCCCGATAATATCGAGGGAATTTTCGATAGCTATAAAGAGATGGCTCTTCTTAGCAAATTTGGCGGCGGTATCGGCTGGGACTGGTGTAAGGTGCGCGCTATGGGCGGCAGCATCGACGGACATAAAAACGCGGCCGGTGGCATCATCCCGTTTCTAAAAGTCACGAACGACATCGCCGTCGCCGTCGATCAGCTAGGCACGAGAAAGGGCGCGATAGCCGTCTACGTCGAGCCGTGGCATATGGACGTGAGCGATTTCCTGGATCTGCGCAAAAACTCGGGCGAAGAGCGTCGCAGAGCGCACGAGCTTTTCCCTGCACTTTGGATAAACGACCTTTTCATGAAACGCGTCAAAGAAAACGCGCGCTGGACCCTCTTTGATCCCGCAGAGGTCGCCGATCTGTGCGATCTATACGGCGAAGCATTCGAGGAACGCTACCTAGCGTACGAAAACGACGAAAAGATCCAAAAAAACGTTGTCATGGCAAAAGAGCTGTGGAAGAAAATTTTAACTAGCTATTTTGAATCTGGCATGCCATTTTTGTGCTTTAAAGATAATGCCAACAAAGCAAATCCAAACGATCACGACGGCATCATCAGGAGCTCAAATTTATGTACCGAAATTTTCCAAAATACGCAGCCAAACTACTACAAGATCAAGATCATGTTTGAGGGCGGCACCGAGCGGTTATTTGACGAAGAAGAAGACGTCACTGTTGATAGCGGCATAACCAAAAAGGCCAAAAAGCTAAGCGCACTAGATAGCATCGGCGGTGAGCAAATTTTCATCGTCGAAAAAGAAAGCGTCGAGGGTAAAACCGCCGTGTGCAACCTTGCGAGTATAAATTTAAGCAAAATAAACAAAAAAGAGGACATCGAGCGCGTCGTGCCGATCGCCGTACGTATGCTAGACAACGTCATCGATCTAAATTTCTACCCGCACAAAAAGGTAAAACACACCAACCTAGCCTCCCGCTCGATCGGCCTTGGCGTCATGGGCGAGGCACAGATGCTAGCCGAACGCGGCGTAAAATGGGGCAGCTACGAGCACCTAGCGCTGATCGATAGCGTGATGGAAAACATAAGCTACAACGCCATCTACGCCAGCTCAAATTTGGCGGTAGAAAAGGGCGTTTATCCGCTCTTTGAAGGTTCAAAGTGGAGCAGGGGAGTGATGCCTATCGATACGGCAAACGCAAATGCCAAAGCGCTTCTAAACGATAGAGGCGGGCTCTTTGACGAAAACGCCTGCGACTGGAGCAAACTACGCGAAAAGGTCAAAAAAGACGGCATGCGAAACGGCTATCTGATGGCGATCGCACCGACGTCGAGCATCAGCATACTCGTGGGCACCACGCAGACGATCGAGCCCGTGTATAAGCGCAAATGGTTCGAGCACAACCTAAGCGGCATGATACCAAACGTCGTGCCAAATCTCAGCCCTGAGACGTGGCAGTTCTACACGCCTGCCTACGAGCTAGATCAGCGCGTACTCGTGCGTGCAGGCGCTATCCGCCAAAAGTGGATCGACCAGGGCCAGAGCCTAAATATTTTCATGAGCCTAGACAAAGCTAGCGG
>CALCKS010000053.1 GCA_937965895.1 uncultured Campylobacter sp. | reverse complement strand
TGCACGACTAAAAAGTCCCACTGCTCAAGCCCAGTCGAGCTTGGGCTTAGTCTGCCAGCCTCTAGGATAAAGTCAAATTCGCCAGCACTTATCTTTTTGCTCTCGTCAAAAATTTTGCAAGCGTGACGAAATTTTAAAATTTCAAGATAGTTCATTATATCTCCTTTGTTAAATTTCTTGAAATTATAGAGCGGTTAGGTAAATTAAAGGGAATTTAGTAGCCAGCAAAAAAGGCCGGCTTTAAATGTAAACAATCCAAATTCGCCCGCTTTGTGCGGACGAATTTGTTATTTTGGGCTAAATTTACTGAGCCAAAGGGTTATTTAGCTCTACGACGTTTACTTTGCCATCTTTATGAGCTAGAGCGTAGATACTGCCGCCCTTTATCGCTAGTCCAGATATATCGCCGATTTGAGGCATCGAATAGGCGTCAGTTATCTTTGCGTCCGCAAGGTCGATCACGAGCAAGGTGTTATAATTTTTAGAGTAGGCTAAAAATTTACCGCCCACGATATCGCCAGCCGTGACGTAGTAGTCTTTTAGATCGTGCTTATCTTTTAGTGCAATGGCTGATGTCACGATAGTTTCGCCGCTTAGCATTTTATCCTTGCTATCGACTTTTATGAGGATAAAGTTCTTGGCGCGCTCGTTTGGCACCGTGATCATATACAGATATGTGCTTTGCGGGTCTTTTGCGAGCGTTAGGACGTATTGCTTTTTCGCTCTTATCGTTTCAAATTTCCACGCAGACTCGAGTCCGCCGCTACTCTCTCTAAAATATCTCCACTCGTGATACGCGTCCACATTTTGGGCAGGTTTAACGGCGAAGGTTGTTTTGTTAAAGCCCGTAGTCACCAGCATGTCACCGACAAAGGTCGATGCGACGGCTTTTTTGATATTTTGGCCGTTTGGCTTGTCGATGATAGCGTGAGCGATCTCTTTAAAATTCGCATCCGTAAAATAAACTCCGCCTTCAGTGTTTGAGATGCCAAAAGTATCGTTTTTAGCGTTATACGCAAGTCCGCTCGTTACGCCTTTGCCGAAAATCCCTTTTGTCTCAAAAGGAAGCGGGAAGCTGTTTTTCACGCTAAGCGCAGGCTTTACGTCAACAAACGCGCCAGCGCTTGGATCAGAGTTAAATTTGACGCTTATATCTTTAGGTTCGCCCGCTATAAACGGATCCTCGACGACGTTTGCGCCGACAAATGAAAACGGCTTTTCAAACCTTTTCCAAACGCCTGAAGTCCAAGTATTATTTAGACTGATGCGCTCAGGATCGCCCTTGCCGCTATAGGGAGGGATACCTGCTGAGATGAGCGCCTGAACGGCATTTGATAGGATCACAAATAGGCTTAAAGCGATCACAAATTTAGAGTACGCGCTAAGCGGCTTTATCCTAGTGTCCGAGCGCGAGATGTCCTCAGATACGACCTTGTCTTTGGCAAAAAGCATCATAAGTCCCATCGCTACGACCACGACCCAGTAGACCAAAATGCCCCACGTATATGTGTGAGCGCCAAATATATCGCCGCCAAAGCCCATGCCAACATCTCTATATAAACTAAAGCTAGCATGCCTTAGCGTCATAAAAATGCCGTATGCTGCGCCAAAAAGCACGGCGGCTATGTAGCGTGCCTTTAGTCCGTAGCGCAGTATCAAGATACCAGCGACGCCGACCGCGACCATGCCGATACGCTCCCACCAGCAAAGCGTGCAAGGCCCCTCGCCGATGACGTAGCCAAGATAGATGTTTGCGATACCGACGGGGATAGCAAGCACGAGCAAAACCGCGGTGGCCATGACGAAGTCGAAATTTTTCTCGTTAAAAAACTCATCTAGCCCTCCTAGTACGCCACGTAAGGTAGCAAGGGCGTCCAGCTGGCGATGAAAAACATAGTAAAGCAAATCGCCGTCCCCACGGTAAATGCGCCAAACGCTAAGCCCTCTTTTTCAGGCTTTTTCCAAGCTATAAAAACGGCTATAGCTAAAAAGAGAAACGATAAAAATTCCATTTTTATCTCCTTTGTATCATTAAGATTAGATTGTCATTTTAATTTAATTATTTTATATTTTCGCCTAAAATACGGAATATTTTTGATAATACATTGCAGATTGCTCTAAAATTTGGGTAAATATTTTAGAAATTTAACGGATTTGGTTTGCGAACAAATAGCTAAATTTACGGATATTTGAACACGGGATTACGCATAAATTTGCTGTTTTATTTTGCTATAATTTTTTATTTTAGTTAAATTTCATTTTTAAGGATTTTAGCTTTTTTGTATTTTAGACGGTTCAAATTTGACTAAATTTATAAACTCGGGGGCTTTGTCAATTTATATAAATAAATTTGGCGGTCTTGCCGTTTTAAACTTGATATTTCAAAATTTGACCGAATTTAAACCCGTCAAATTTGATTAAATTTGCGCGTTAAAATTTAAAGCTCGATTACCGTAAATTTATACCGTATTCGCCACGCTTTTTAGCTATGCCTACGATCGCCGAGCTCTCGTAACCCGCCTCTTTTAAGCGAGATAGAGCCAAATTTGCCTCGCTTTGCGGTACCGCTAGCAGCAACCCACCCGAAGTTTGCGCATCGTAGAGCAATATATCTGCCTCGCCACCAACGAATTTACTCGCAAATTCGCGGTTTTTGTAGCTGCCCTCGGGGATGATGCCCATATCGGCAAACTCGCGCGCAGCAGCTATCACGGGCACGCTATCCGCGTAAATTTCAAAGCTGATTTTGTCGTTTAGCATTTCGCTTAAATGCCCCAAAAAGCCAAATCCCGTAATGTCGGTCGCCGCCGTTACTTTGATATCTTTTAGCGCGTCCACGGCATAGAAATTTAGCTGCCGCATCGTCTCTACCGCCTGCTTTATCTGCGCCGAATTTAGCAGATCGGCCTTTATCGCCGTGCTTAAAACGCCCGTTCCTAGCGGCTTTGTGAGTATGAGCGCGTCGCCCTCGCGCGCGGTGTTGTTTGACCAAAAGGAGCTTGGCGAAACGACGCCCGTGATGCTAA
>CALCKS010000052.1 GCA_937965895.1 uncultured Campylobacter sp. | reverse complement strand
CGCGTTGTGATTTTTCGATAGCGCGTCTAAAGCGCAGAATAGATCATAAGCACAGTCAAGCACCTTGTAGCTTACTTCTTCGTTGCTATCGCTTGGCTCTATCTTGTATAGCTCTAAATACTCGGCAAATTTCTGTTTAGTAGGGGCTTTCATTTTTGCCCCCTTGTAAGAAATATCCAAATGCAAGTAGCGAAAAAGGCTACAACCATTATGACATCGGTAAAATCTACTGACATTTTTGCTCCTTAGGGTATAATGTCAAAAGGCATCAGATTAAAGATTTTCTTTGTCCCCTTTCGGGGAGTGGATTAAATCCACCCAAAAATTCGCAAAATCCAATAAAGGATCTGCAAAATCAGACACAGAAGTTGCAACAATCTTGTCATCTGATGCTCCTTTGATTTATTTCAAAACGTATTTAATCCGTTTTGATAGAAGCATTATACAAAAATTATACGTTATTTGTCAATAGTTTAAAGTATTTTATTTGTGTTTATGGATAAAATAAGCGTAAAATATACGCCTATTTTGAAAGTTCTTTTATGATGGCAGAGAGAGTGTCAAGAGTTTTTAGCTTGTTTTTTAACTCTAAATTCTCAAGATAAAGCAATAAAGCTTTATTCATCGTTGCTGAAATATTGTCTGTTCTAGCGGCTTTACTTACGGCTTCTTCGCCATACCCTATCGCCTCGCCTAGCTGTTTGTACGTCAAATTTAGCTCTTTGCAGGTGGTTTTGATGATATTCTCGCTCATTTTTATTTCCTTTCAATTCAGTTTAATTAAACTGCGCTATAATTACGTTACTTCTTGCAAGGTTGCTAAGTCTTATAAGCTAAGGTTTAGCAACTCTGACAAGGAGATTTGTCCCCCGTCCTTTTCTGGGCGCGGCTCGGATACCCGGCCTTAGTGCCGGGGTATTATTTCACGATATTATCCCGCAATTTTTCTCTTATCGCTTCAAAATCCTTTTTCAGCATCTTGCCTTTGTAAAAGTCGCTTACGCGCTTAGCGTCAAATATCCTTGCTTGACCCAATAGTGCAACGTGCTCTTTTTTGTTCGTCGCGGTAAATTTATGATATAAAAAACCGCTTTTGTTTTTTGCCTTAGAGCTTAGAGGTACGCCCAAAAATGCATTCATAAAGTTTTGCAGATAGATTTTATTGACGACTAAAACAGGTCTTAAAAACCTCTCGCCTTTGCCGTATATCTCGCAGCCGACGTTTTGCCCGACATTTACCCAGTAGATAGAGCCTATTTTAATTTTAATATCTTTAGGCGTTGAATTATGAAGCGTTTTTTTAACCTCGTTCCACTCGTCGAATCTGTCCACTAGCTAGCCCTTTTTAAGAAAATTAGGCTAAATTCTACAAAAACCTAAATTTAAAAGCCCTTACGGCTTAAAATGGTATTTCATTGCTATCGCAATATTGGCTCACATCTATTTCATCGCTTGCACTTTCGTTAGCTTGTGGTGTGTGGGAGTTGCTATTTTTCTTTGGCGCGCTCCATGTGGCTTCAAACATTAGTCCGTTAGGCTCTTTTGGGCTAAATAATGCTAGATAAACACGTCCGCCAGCTACTAGAGGCGTTTCTATATGCCCTTTAAAATAATTTATCTTTCCGTCATTGCTTACCGCGTTCCATATACCGCCTATAATTTGCCTTGCTCCCTCGTAATTTTTAGGTTTAAAAAGCACTATTTTATATATTGGTGCGTTTTGATTTTTAGCTAGCTCCTCATCGGGAGTTGGGATCAGCCCACACTCAATAGGGCGTAAAAAGGGGATATTTATCATACCCCCTATAAATTTTATTTCTTTGTTGTCTTGACCTTTAAAAGTTTGATTTTTAAAATAGCCTACATTCATTAGTTATCCTTTAAATTTTCTATTAAATTGTCTATGCTGCTTGGGTCGTTTAGATAGGCAGTAGCATCATCAATGCTTAACCTCTCAACTAATTTTTCAGCCTCTGTTTCACTAGCCCCTCTTTTTACCAGCTCGCTTTGTAATAGATCGTGAGGCATTGGCTCAACTGTCAAATTTTCTTTTACAGTTGCGATTTCTACTTCAAGGGGTGCGGCTTCGATAAATTCGGCGTCGCCAACTGTCAATTTTTGGTTTACAGTTGAGCTGTTTGGTTTTTCCGAACTACTCAAAAGTTCGTTTAGTCCAGCTTTTTGGGTTATAGTAGTTTCTTGTTTTGTGATAGGCTCATCCTCTACACTTACGGCTTCGGCTAGGCGATCATTTATTGGTAAGCGTGAGGCTACATATTTAAGAGCTTTGGCTTTATACATTTCCTCTGCCCAGTCTAGCCAAATGTATTCTAATTTGTCTTTTTTATTTTGGTTTTGGCTTTTTAAGCGTAGTTTCTCGAGTTTTTTCTTACTCACAAACTCACTAAAGACATTATCGCTACTATCTTTTGCATATACGATCACGCCTACTAAATGGCTAAATACCCAATCTCCGTCATCATCGCTTCGCTCGTCGTAATTTGGGGCAAAGTGTATCTTGTCATCAAGCCCATTAAACTCTAAACTAAAATCATCACAATCATAAACAGCTACTGCTCTAAATTTCCAGCCGTTTTTCATACCCAAGCTAATAAGCCCTTTGTAGCCTATTTGAAGTTGTGCGGTTTCGCCACCATTTTTTAGCTTAAATGGTACTACGTAAGCTTGACCAAAAAGCTTATTTGGGTTTAGTCCGATTTGAACGATCTGCATAGCTGTATTTACTATGCTTTCAACGCTACAATTTCTTAGCCCATAGTCGTTTGCCATATTTGCGATAGCGCTGGCAAATACGCTAGCTTTTGCCTTGTCATTGCCTACTATGGTTGAGATTTGGCTCATTTTAGAGCCGACTAATGCTCTTGCATCTTGTTCTCTAGTTTGTATTTGGTTCATTTGTCTATCCTTTTTATAAGTAAATCCTCATTCTTATCGTTGTCTATGTAAGCCATTACGGCACCTATTTTTAAAAACATCGCTTCGGCGTCTTTTTGAATTCTTGAAAGAGAGACGATGACGCGCTCGTCTTTTGCCCTGTTGTCTTTGGCTTCGTAGTATTTATCTCGGTAAAATTTAGCGTCAGCCAAAGCATTTTTATAAAATGCGTAGTAGTTTTTGGTATTTGCTATCTCCAGCTCGAGCTTTAAGCGTTTTATCTCGTCCGTAATGTCTAATACTTCAGGCTCGTAAGCTTTTTCAAATTTGGCCAGCTTGTTTTTAAGCTCTACGATTTGCGTATTGTGCTGCGCGATTTGAGACTTGTAGCCGTTGATTTGGCATTCTTGTAACTTTTGCCTCATATCATAAAAGGCTTTGACGAGTATCTTCTTGGCTTCTCTAACTTTAGCCGTGTTTTTCATATACGTAAGTAGTAGCGTTGCTTGCTGTTCGTTTAGGCAATAAACTTTTCTGTATGTAAGCCCTAAGCCTGCTTTAACTTGTACGTTGTGAAAATTTAGCTCGCCGAATTCTCTTAAGTCGGCCTCGTAGGTTCTGATAAGTCGTTGGACTGATTGTTCGTTATTATCGGTTAAAACCGAAACTTTATCTTGCGTGGTAGCTGGGGTGCCGTTGTAGTTTATGACTAAATCATTCATAATCAATACCTTTCCAATGAAATATTATTGGAATTATATTGAAATAAAATTGATATGTCAATATACTTGCATTATTTTCTTAATATTTTCGCATTGATTTTGCATTTAAGCGGTCGGATATTAAATCCGAGCGCTTATTTTTGGGTTTCTTTAATAAACATAAACATTACGTATTGGTTTAACGATACCCCCGCCTCTTTTGCTAAGCTTTCCAGCTTTTCTTTTAGTTCCAACGGAATTTTGATTTGTAAATTATAGCTTCCGCTTACTTCTTTTTCATCTGCCATTATTACTCCTTAAAATTAATTCTTGATTGTATAATATAAAGTCATAAAAGAGGCTATTAAAAACGGAATAAAATGCCACCATAAAATGGCAAATTTATCAGTGGCGAAAAATGCGATGCAAAGTATCCCTAAAAATATTTTAGCTCCAAGCAACAAGCTGCCTTTGACTTCACTTGTTATATAAGTCATATTCGATTGCGAGACAAAAACATAGCTTAATGCTAAGAATAATCCTTTTAAAAAAGGCTGTTCATCTTGTGGCGGCGTAGTAAAATATGGGATATTTACGATAATATAAACACTTAACGGCAAATAAGAGAAAAACGCCCGCGCAAAGAATTTAAGCCAAATTTCGTAGTTGTTTTTTAGTGTGGGTATTTCACCTTCTTTCTTTGGTTCAGCGTCTAGACTAAGATCATTTAAAGCATCATCGTTTTGCACTAATAAAGCCTACTGATAATAAAATTATATCGGTGATAGGCAAATTCATAAGACACGTTAAAGTGAGCCATTAAAAATTCAAGCCCATAGCCGTGAGCAATAAAATTTCGCACTTCATCATACGGCATAAGTAGTTCAGCAGCAAAGGCATTGGCTTCTTGCTCCTCCATTGTTTGGATTTCGTCTATTGTGGGATTGGAATAAAAATTTATCCTTGGACGCTCCCTGTCTCTAGAATGCAACATCCAGTGTCCTATCTCGTGAGCGATAGAAAAAAGCTTCCTAGTTATCGGCTTATCGTCTCTCTTGATATAAATTACTTTTTGCATAGGATTTAGTAGAGCTTCATCTATCATATCGTCCTTATACTGCGCGCTTAACCCTAATTCGCTTAAAATAATAGCTAAATTTACGGGTCTTGATGCGTTTGCCTGGCTATCTGATAATAACATTTTTGCGCTAGTAGTTGCTTTTTGATAATCAGCTGTCATCTTAACCCCTTTCCCCTTAAATTTTGGTATAGCAATAATACACCAATATGGCTTAAAAAGATGCTTAAAATGTAAGTCTAGGTAACGTTACTCGTAAAATTTCCACGTTGGCAGGCTCAAAGTCTGCACCGCATTTATCTTGTCGCCCTCTTTTTTTGCATAGCCCCACCACTCGTCGCGTTCCTTACAATATTTGTAAAGTTCTAGTAATTCAAGATATGCTTTTCGACCTTGCTCTATCGCTGCTGCATCAAGTTCATAAAACCCTACAAAATAGGGGGCTTTCGTTTCAACGGCGATAAATAAGAAATAATTTACTTCTTTGCCTAAGCTTCTTAAAATATCGCTGTAAAACGCTGCTTGTATGTGGTAATTAAAACTAGCTACCGATCTGGCAAAGCCACCAGCCGAAGCGTCAGAAGTTGTTTTTAGATCAATTACTGCACCCAGTTTCTCATTGTAAAAATCAGGGCGACATTTAACCGCTACGCCATTTATCTCGCTAAAATAGCTTTGTTCGGCTAGCCCGTCTCTTAAAGATTTAGCTGTTTCACACATAGAATTAACCGAGTTTGCTACCTTTAAAGCTGTTTTAATAATAGGCCACTTTATTGGAGTTTTTTCGCCTAATTTTTTTAAAAAATCTTCATATATAGCTTTGCCCTCTTTGGTGCGTTTATCAGCTCCAGGAACTATCTTAAACTCGTTTAAAAAGTCTTTTCTTTCTAGCACTAGCTTATGCACGGCAGAGCCTAAAATTAGAGCATCACTTGGCTCACTTTTAAGCTCGTTTTTCATTTTTAAGTGCAACGGGCTACGCGCTAGTAGGTCAAGGTCACTCTTTGATATTTCAGGGCGTGCGTGGTACTCTTTATTTGTTAGCATTTTTTAACCTTTCTAATATTTTTTGAAACTCTCCCCAAGTCATACCAGGCTCATAATAAAATTCAACAAGCCTCTTTAGTGTTGAGTAACGCATCTTTCTCTGCCTCCTCTCGTAGCTTTTTGAGTGTTTGTTTATAAGTAGTCGTGTAGCTTAAAAAAGCTTCGTTGCTATATTGAAGCTCAGAGCATAAAACATACACCAAGGCGGCGTAAGCGAAAAAGTCTTTACTGCAATGCTCGATAAGTAGATCAACTATTTCGTTGCTGTTTTCGCCAAGGGCATTTTTAAAAGTGTCGTAATGGCGGTTATATACAGCTTTAATATCACTTATTAGTGGGTCAAACTCTTGATTTAAATTTATGTGTGCCACGTCGCTTTCAGCACACGCTAAGTCATGGCTCAAACTCATTTTTAACTCCTTTTGATATTTAAATAGGCGATGTTTTTGATCTCGCCGCCGTTGCTAAAAAGCACCCTAAAAAACTTAATTAGCTTTCTCATCTCTAGCTCCTTTTTCTAATAGAAGCCTTGCTCGCCATAAATCAACACAATGACACACCGTTACAATTTGTCACGGTGGCGTATATAATAGACCCCGGACAAATCGGGCGGGGGTGTCCAACGCCCAAAAAATGGTGTTTTGGACTAAAAAGGGCGTGATAACTCTAGGCTTTAAGCTAACCGAAACGCTCTAAGCAAGCAAGGCTTTTATTAGAAAAATTAAGAGATTAAATTAAGTGAAAGTGAGAAAATTTTATTTACGGCTTGTTTTATAAACTCGTCTTTGCCAGTTTGCACGGCTGCTTTTAGGTTATCACCTAAGCTTTTGCCGTCTATGCTTTGTGGAGTTTGTTTAAGTATCTCTAGCCCTTTGGCGGTCAAGATCACATTTGAAACCATTTTGTAAGATGAAAAAGAGTTATCTAAATTTACAAAGCCATTTTCTTTTAACCATAGACAAGTGTAATAAACGATAGCTACATGTTTATTTACTTCATCTATATGTATATCGTTTTTTACTATATCAACCGCCTTTATGTCTTTAGGCAACGGAAACTCGTCGATAAGCTCGGAAAATATAATGCCTGCGTAATAATCAAATAACTCTATATTTTTCATCTCGTAATTATAACTCACTTTATTTTAGTGTTTTTCGTTTTATTAATAACCCTGTGAAAAACTATCCTAAATCAGGGCTAATTATGGTCGTTTTTTAAACGTCAGATGCAATTCATCAGCAAAATGCCTCCGAATGCTTAACACCCTCTGCGGTGGTGCTTCAGATTGAAACGTGATTAACCTGCAACTCGCAGGAGGCTCACTCTGTCAGCTTACGCTTGAAGCCTACAAAACATTTTTTTGTTTTGATGAGAGAAGTGTAGTATAATACCACTTAAATAAAGCTTAAAAAAGTGGATATTAAATACACTTATTAAAAATATTTTTTGTAGTATAATTTCTATTAAATTTTTTAGGGGGATTACATGAAAAGAATATTAGCTTTATTATTGCTTGCAACACAAATAGCACTATTTGGGGCAGACAGTGATTTGACAAATAAACAACTTCGCAGTGTAGTTGAGAATATACAGGTAATATTGGGGGTTATTTTATTTTTTTTAATTTTAAAAATTTTGTTTAAAAAGAAAACAACAAGTATAACAAATCAGGCAAATGGCAATAATAGCGAAGATTATATTTGCACCACTTGCCATTCAAGAACAGGTGCACATTTTAAAAGAAAGTATTCGATAGGATGGTTTTGGGTAATTTTTATATTTATTAGTATGGGATTGGGGTTGATTATTTATTTTCTAATAGGGAAAAAAGAAAATGTTTGTCCAGTGTGTGGAGCTAAAACTCTTGTGCCAACTAATACCCCAATAGGACAGCAAATATTAAAAAATAATACCAATAATTTATCTTAATTTCCTCCACTCCCACGGCGGGAAGAGAATATTCCCAAAGGTTATATTAAAGATAACTTAATGTTATTTTTTAAAAACAAGAATAGTTTGCGTTTAAAAGTAGGCTAGAATTTAATTGCTAAAAATATTTGTGTTATAATGCTATTACGTTATGGAGAAGATTATGAAGACTTTTTTAAAATGGGCAGGTAACAAGAGCCAGATAAAAGATATTGTTAAAAAATATATAGATTGTGAAAATAGATTTATAGAGCCATTTGCTGGCAGTTGTGCAATATCTTTAAATGTGGACGCAAAAAGCTATGTCATCTCCGACGTAAATAACGACTTGATAACGCTTTACAAAACACTGATAGCCGATAATGGCTTTATTGAATACTCAAAATCTTTCTTCATTACAGAGAACAATACGCAAGAAAAGTTTTATGAGCTTAGGGAAGCATTTAACTCTACTAAAGACCAAAGATTAAAATCAGCACTTTTTATTTATTTAAATAGACATGGGTTTAACGGGCTGTGTAGATATAATAGCAAGGGCAGTTTTAACGTACCTTTTGGTAGATACAAGACGCCATATTTTCCTGAAAATGAAATGATTGATTTTAAAAATAAACTAAAAAAAGCTAAATTTTTATGTCAAGATTTTAGAAAAACTATGGTGAGTGCAAAAAAGGGCGATGTCGTATATTGCGACCCGCCGTATATTCCGCTATCTAAAACGTCAAACTTTACGTCTTATGCACAGAACGGCTTTAACGAGCAAGACCAAATAGATCTAATGAATATGGCTCAAAATTTGAGAGAAAAGGGCGTAAGAGTTATTATCTCAAACCATAATAACGAGTTCTCGCAAAACCTTTACAGTGGAGCTAATCTAATAGAGGAGTTTGAGGTGCAAAGGTATATTTCATGTATTGGCGAAAAAAGAAGTAGAGCTGGGGAAGTTTTGGCGGTGTATCATGCCAGGTAGAACACAAGGTAATGCCGCCAATAGCTCCGGCAATGTTTTGGAACATACCGTTATATCGACTATGACGGCCAAAGGCTTTCAGGCGGTAATGTATAGAGAGTGGCAAAAATCACCATCTCTATACGGGGGCGAGCTACTTTTAAAAAACGTTCCGTATAACACCATTTATGGACATCAGGGGAATACGGAGTTTTTATTAAAAAGCGCCTCTAGAAATATAGAGATAAGAATAGAGTGCAAATGGCAACAAGCAGCAGGCAGTGTTGATGAAAAGTTCCCATATCTTTACTTAAATTGCATTGAGACAATGCCAGAGAACCATATTATTATTTTGGTTGATGGCGGCGGCTACAAGCAGGGCGCCATCAACTGGTTAAATACCGCCGTCAATAGCAGGCGGTATCAAAGCCAAAACAATGGCAAAATCATCCAAGTTATGAACCTTGTTGAGTTCATTAGGTGGGCGAATATAAATTTTTAGTCAAAAGGGGCAACTCTCATTGTAATATTCAAAAACGCCCCTTAAATAGCCTAAAGCAAATGCTGCGTGAGGGCTCTTGTGTCTTACGGGTCCAGCTTGACTTTCTTCTAGATCATTAAAATTAATATTTAAAAATGTCTGCAACCGCCTTCCTGCTTCAAGACCAGCCTCGTATGCACACGCCGCGCATTTGTGGCGGCCGTCTCCACCTTGATCGTTTGGCAACAAAGCAAATTCGTCGTTGTATCTATGTTCTCTTTGACAAGCCATATAGTCTCCTTTGTTTAGTAAATTAGTTATTATAATAAAATTAGTATTATTGTTTTCTAAAAACCCACGGCGGAGTAGGATCGCTACTCTGCCAAAGCCCTCGCTTATTCTCACGAGCCGTTTTTTCTTGATCTACGTATATTTTCGAGTATTTTACATAAGCCCAAGCATAGCCATTTAGCACCATTTGAGCGTTTATATCTTGCCCTTTATAGTAAATAATGCCTAGCGTGCGTTTATATCTATCTTTACCCTTTGGCTCTACTTCTACTACTTGTCCTGCGATTAGGCTGGCTAAAAAATGCTTTGATTTTTGTCCGTAGTCTTGCTTTTTCTCTGGAGCATCAATGCCGTATAGCCTTACTTTTGTTTGCTCTTTACCACTTAGCACAGTGATAGTGTCGCCGTCTGAAATTTTAATGACTTTGGCTGGGTGGGCGAGAAGTGAGAGGGTTGCTAGGACAAGGAATAACATTTGCTTCATATTTAAGATTTCTACTTATTTTAAGCATTATTATAACAAAAAGCATATATTATAACACTCGATTGAGGCAAGAATGAACGAAAAAGATATAAAAATACAAGTAATCAACTGGCTACATAAAAACGAGAAGCATGCAGTCGTTGTTCCGGAAGTAACATTAGCCGATAGCATTGATGATAAAGTAAGAGCCGATATTTTTGCGCTTAACGGATCAATATCTATCTATGAGATAAAATCCGAAAAAGATACTCTTAATAGGCTTGATAACCAAATAGAAAAATATATAAGATATGCAAACAAAGTATCTGTGGTTGTAGATCGTAAATTTTTAGACAAAATGATTTTACCCGATAATGTTGGTATATACACGATAGATAACAAAAAGATTGAGAAAATCAAAGAGCCAAAAGCCCAAGAATTGAGCGTAGATATTTATCTAAAATACTGGTGGGGCATAGAATTTAAAAAAGCATTAAGAGGTATCCCGTATGTCTCAAACCTGCATTTAGAAGCTGCTATATCTAAATTTAAAGAGCTTTTTACCGATGAAGAAATAAAAAATTTAACTCTTATTAGGTTAAAAGAAAGGTATTGCAACGAAAGCAATACCATAAAAGAGCTTATCAAAAACAAAGAATATGATAAGCTTATGCCTAAGAGAGTTTTTGAAAAAGAAACGAAAAATATTAAAGTAACCCCTATCGTTGATATACCAAAGGGGGTTTTAATGGGGTTATCGCATAAAGACTTTTTATTTTAGTAAATTTGTCATAACCGTAATATGATGTACCATCATATTTGTTTTCCAGGTAGCGGGGCTTCCTGTATTTTTGCCACCCATATCCTCATCGATAGCTTTTTTTATGTATCCGCATCCCTGACAATGTTCTGCTCCAAAATATTCACTTGAACTAGATATTTCTTTTGCTATTTCCGGGTATTTTTTAAATTCTCTTTTAACGCTTGACTTATATACCATAACATCTGCATTACTCATAGTATATTTTATAACAGGATAAAAGCTTGTGATTATCGGGCTATCATCTGTTAGGGCGTTTTTTTCGTCTATATTGTAATCACTATAATATAAGTCCAGTTCTTTGTGGCTATCTCTTAATTCCATAAAGGCTGCATATAGATGATTGGTTATGATGTTTTTATCATTTTCTCCATTGTCCCCGTCAAAACTTATAAATTCTTTTGATTGCATAGGGACTATTGATCCACACAATACGATTTTAGTTATATTTTCGTTAATATTGTCTCTTAAATACTTTAATGTTTTTTCAAAGTCATTTATTATAGTGCTTTTATGGTATTTATAAGCATAGTCTATATCTAAGAAAAAGGTTACTTTTGAGAAGTCGTCAAACATTAATAACATCGTCTCTAGTTGGTCTTGGATATAAAGCGTATGGATGCTATTTATTTTTACTGCATATTCACTAAAACCCATATTGATAAAAGCTCGCATAAGCGATATTGCTTCTTTTTTTGATAGATCCGTATTTTGTATATCTTTATTTAATTGCATTGGATTTTCCGATGTCGGATTATCCGCTTTCGGTTTTTCCAATACCGGCTTATCCGATGTTGGATTTTCCAATACCGGACTAATCGGCTGCTCATAAATGGTATAGGTAATGGCTGT
>CALCKS010000051.1 GCA_937965895.1 uncultured Campylobacter sp. | reverse complement strand
GCGTGCGACTACGTGCTTGGATTTTCTAGCGACGAGGGGCTACCTAGAGTCGTCATCGAGGCGCTTGGCTGCGGGCTTGGCGCGGTGTATTCGGATATCGCCGTCATAAGGGAGATTTATGAAATCTCCTCAAAAAAGCAAGATTTTTTTATAGTTCAAAGAAGCTCAGACGCGCTTTTAGCCTGCTTTGAGAGCCTGCGCAAGCCCAGCTCAAAAAACCCCGACGATGCCGTTATAAAGGCATTTAGCATAGAAAATTATCTTCGCGGGATAGATAGGATATATAGCGAACTTTGACGAAGGCCTCGATGTCTGCGAGGTTTTGGTCGCTAAGCTCGAAAAAAGCGCTCGCGTCGATATCCCGCACAGTTTTAAACACGGAGCTAACGGGCGGTAAATGCGAGTTTATCACGAGCGAGTCGGCGACGCCCCTTTGCTCGCTGGCAAAACAAGGCCCCATCAGGCAGATCGTGGGCGTGCGCACGCTATCTGCGACGTAGTAGTTGCCCGTATCAGAGCTCGCGTAAAGCTGCATCTGCGAGAGATAAAACGGCAGCTCCTCAAGCTTGATTTTATCGATTAAGGAGATGATTTTTAGCTCGTTTTCGCCGAATTTTTTCACGTAAGTATCGCAAATTTGCGAGCTCAAATTTGACCCGTCGCCGGTGCCGTTTTGGCTG
Source organism: uncultured Campylobacter sp. (assembly GCA_937965895.1). Taxonomy (GTDB): domain Bacteria; phylum Campylobacterota; class Campylobacteria; order Campylobacterales; family Campylobacteraceae; genus Campylobacter_A. The sequence goes on along the minus strand of CALCKS010000051.1, from coordinate 3,558 downwards.
CAAATTTGAGCCTTTGGTTGCTCGTCGTTTGCATTTTCAAGGCCGCCGTAAATTTCGCTCGTATCGCTAGCCAAATCTGCACAAATTTGTCCATCGCCAGGATTTTTTGCCTGCTTTTGATCCGCATTTTCCGCGAGCAGGTTTTTTAGCAGAGTAGCCTCCTCGCCGACACCGAAAATATAAACCTCGCAGTCAAATTTAGCGAAAATTTCAAAGATTTTTTCCCAAGTATGTTTTGGCGGCGTTTTCATTTTATTACCCGCGCTTAGGCTCACGCCGATCTTAAATTTGCCGCTTTTTACGATATTTTCGCGCGGAACAACGAGCGGTTTTTGCAAGCATTTTTCATATTTTAGCTCGCTCTCGTCCAGCGTTTTTAGGTAGGTTAGCAGCGTGAGGTCTTGCAGGGTATGCGGCACTTTTTTCATACCGAGCGCCAGCAGGGCAAAGTCGCTAGATACCGCGTAGTGATGCACGGCGACGATGTTTTTAGCTAGCGTGCAGCGTGCCAAAAAGAGGTTTAGGCTATTTGGCATCAGCACGTAGACGCTCTCGTAGTTGCGCAAAAAAAGATCTAGCGCGAGCCCTAGTTTTGAGGCCTTTTTACGCCTTACGTCGTTTATCGTAAATATTTTTTCTATTCGGCTGTCGTGTTTTGCGAAGGCTAGGTTTATCTCGTCGATGAGCACGTCAAATTTGCCCAGCTTTTCAAAGATCACGGCCGAGTTTGCGTAGTCGCCGATTTTAGCGGTTTGTATGAGTAAAATTTTGCCTTTTTCGCCTTTAAATTTTAGCTTTTTCATCGCAAAAAGATATGGGTAAATCAGTAAATATATGAGAAAATATATCAAAATTTAGACCTTTATTATTTATAGAATTTAGCCTAAATTTAGCATAAATTTATAAATTTACGGCCGGTTTTTGAGCGATTGCGAGTAAAATTTAGCCAAAAACCGCTTACTGGATTTTAATGATTTTATCGTTATAATGGGCGTTTTAAAATTAAGGGAGAAAATGACGAAGCTACAAAACCGCTTGCAAAACGCCGCCTTATACCTCGTTTGCGTTTTTATCGCCTGCGAGCATATCCCGCGTATGACGGCGGCGAAAAATATCTCGCTTTACCTCGCGCTCGTTTGCGCGATCTGGCTTTATTTTACCGATAGGACGCGATTTGCCGCAAGGGTTGGCGTAAATTTTAGCATCTCTCGCACGCCAGCGTTTTGTCTTATCGCATTTACCTTTTACGCGTTTTTGATCTCGGCTTTTCCCTACGCGCCGCAGTTTGATTCGCTGGGCAACGCTGCGGGCGAGTTTGGGCGCGGATTTGCTTTTTTGCTCATCGTTTACGTCGCGGCAAACGGCGAGACCGCTCAAGCAAAAGCCTTTTTTTACGCGCTGATAGCGGCCTTTGCGGTTATTAGCATTTACTACGCCGCGCCGCTTTTTAGCGAATTTGAGAGGCTTGGCAACGCGAGCGAATTTGACGCGCGGGTCGTGCGCCGAGCGTATGCGGACTATGTGGATAGGTTTTTGCCTTTTGCGCTGGCGGGAGTTTTTATCTTTAGGCGACTTTGGGCGCGGGTTGCGTGCGGCGCGCTTTGTTTAGCGGCCGTCGGGCTTGACGTTTTGAGCGGTGTTAGGGGCAGCTGGGGAGCGATGCTGACTTGTTTTATTATGTTTGGTTTTTGTTTGTATATCTTAGGTGGCGAAGCGAAACGTAAATTTAAACTCTTTGCCGTTATTTTTGCCGTTTGCGTTGCGGGCGCGTCGGCGGCGGTTTTGAGTTCGCCCACGGCGATGTATAAATTTTTCCAGATCGGGCTAGTGAGCGAGGCAAATGTCGAAAACGAGAGTATGAGAGAGCGTATCGCGGGTGCGGGCTTTAGCTCGGGGCGCGATTTGATTTTAAAGGAGCGCTTGCCGCTGCTTTTTGCTAGTCCGCGCGCGATAACTGGGCTTGGATACGGCAAGGAGCAGTATGACGCCTTTTTGCGTGACGAGGCGGACAAAGGCGCGCATATCTCGATGATGCAGACAAGGCCAAACGGCGAGCGGTATTGGTTTAACGACGAGCCGTTTTTTATCGGACATTATTACTACTACGGCGCAGTCGGTACGGCGCTGCTGCTTGGCGGTTTTATCTCGCTTTTGGCGTATGCGTTTAGGCGTTTTTTACTCTCGCGCGAGCTGCTTTTTGCGGCGATTTTTATCTCGCTAGCGTGTTATTTCGGCGTGCGCGGGTTGTTTGAAGCGATAAATTTGCGCATACTTTATATGTTTTATATGCTTGGATTTTTCGTCTTGCTAGCCACGCGGACGGAAGCTAAAGGAGGCGACGTTGAGCGTTAGCGTTTTGATGTATCATCATGTTTTAAAAAAGGGCGGATTTATCGCTTCTAGCGCGGAGGATTTTGCCTCGCAGATGAGATTTCTCGCCGAGGCGGGCTACAAAACGCTCACGATGAGCGAATTTATTGCCTATAAAAAGGGCGAGCTGGCCGTGCCTAAAAAAAGCGTCCTCATCACCTTTGACGACGGTTGGAAGGACAACTACGTCTACGCCTACCAGATCTTGCGTGAGTTTGGGCTGCGCGCGACGATATTTTTAGTGACGCAGTGGATAGAGCGCGCGAGCCTGCGGCGGGGCGAGTTTGTCGAGCTAACTCACTCCGAATACAAAAAAGTAGCGCCCCAGCGACCGCAGGACGTGTTTTTGAGTCTTGACGAGATAGCGGCGATGCGGGACGTTTTTGACTTTCACTCGCATACGCATACGCATTTTGACGAGTATTTCGGCGCGCTCCCGCCTGAGGAAAATTTCGCTCGGTGCCGCGAGTTTATGCGCGAAAATTTGAACATAGAAGACAAACTTTTATGCTGGCCGCGCGGTAAATACGACGAAAATTTGATGCGTCTAGCTAGACAGGCTGGTTACGAGGCGTTTTTTACGACGCAGCGAGGTATAAACAGGCCAGACGTTGATTTGTCCGCCATCAAACGTATCGCTGCCAAAAAGGACGCTGCGTGGCTAAAACGCACGCTTTTTATCTATCAAAACGACTTTTTGGGCGGGATATACTCAAAGATAAAAAAGTAAAATTTGGGTATTTTGACGAGTCTAGCTAAAAATTGGCCCAAATTTGAAAGGCGCGGAATAATGGGCTTAAATTCGCGCGGCGAGGTTTTTGCTCGCTTTGGCGTCTAAAGGATCGTGATGAAATTTCGCAAACTTAAATTTAAAATCCTAGCCGCAGTGCTAATTCTAGCGGCGATACTGGGCGCCGCATTTATCCGCATCGTGCCAGATTATTCGACCTCGCGAGGCTTTGTGATAGTTTCTCTTTCCGACTACGACAAATACAAGCAAGGATATTGCCTCAAAGAGAATAGAATTTTACCCAAAGAGGAGCTATATAAAAGAGCGATAGGGCAGTATTTGGATTATGATCTAAAACTAGATCAAATGATCAATGATTATAGGGTTTATGCTTATGGTAGTTCCCGTCGCAGCGCATATGAAATCGCATATTATGAATTAGAAAATATAAATTTATC
>CALCKS010000050.1 GCA_937965895.1 uncultured Campylobacter sp. | reverse complement strand
GCCTACTAGTTTAGTATCGGTATTAAGGCGCAGAGGAGAATTGGTCGGTATAAAATGATAAGCCTCGAACCATTTTTTGCTGCTATAGACGTATTTGGCGAGATTTTGCATAAGAGATATCGCCCAAAAAGGCTCATGCAGGACTACTGTATCATCACCGGACTTTGAGTCTGGATCGTCCGCAAACGGAGCGACGCGCATACTAAACTCAAATCCCCAGCCGCTAAATTTATTCTGAGAGCTTTGTGGATCGTAGTAAAGCTCGCTCATGCCAAAGCTCACGAGGTGGCGGTGCGGCACACCCTTGATGGAGTCAAATATACTAACGCCGTCTAAGTAATCCTCGCCGCCCAGACTCGCATGCAGCCGAGATGCATAGTGACGCTCGTTTGCGGGATCGTAGATTTTTCCTAGTGCGCTTGCTATCGCGTCCCAGCCGGGCACATCGTCCTCGCTAAATTTAGCCTCGTACTCTTTCGTCGTCATTTTTATGCCTTTTAGTAGATTGCGTTAAGCGCGGGTACTATATATAAAATTTGCAAATTTAAGGGAATGGGGATAAATTTAAAAAGCTAAAATTTACGCCCGATATTTAGGCGTAAATTTCATCCACGATAGTATCTACGAAATCGTGCGGATCAAATTTGACTAGATCGTTCATCGTCTCGCCGATGCCGATGTAGAGTATCGGTAGTTCTAGCTCGCGCGCGACGCCAAAAAGCGCTCCGCCTTTTGGGGTGCCGTCAAGCTTGGTGATGATGACGCCGTCAAGGCTCACGATGTCGTTAAAGGCCTTTGCTTGAGCGAGGCCTGCGTTGCCCTGCGTGCCATCAAGGATTAGGATCTTGCGGTGCGGCGCGCCTGCGTATACTCTGTCTGCAATGCGCACGATCTTGCTTAGTTCGTTGGCTAAATTCTTTTGATTTTGCAGCCGACCGGCGGTGTCTAGGATGACGTTGTCGAGATTTTTGGCGACAGCCGAGCTAATCGTATCAAAGGCGACCGCAGACGGATCATGTCCCTGCTGTGTAGCGACGATGGGTACGTCCGTCCTGATCGCCCACTGACGTAGCTGCTCGATGGCGCCAGCTCTAAATGTATCACAGGCGCCTAAAATAACGCTTTTGCCTTCATTTTTATATAAATTTGCAAGCTTTGCGATCGTGGTCGTTTTGCCAGCTCCGTTGACGCCCAAAATCAGCTCCACAAAAGGCTTTCCGCTTTTTGCCTCGCGCTCGTTTTCGTATATGAAATAGGTATTTAAAAGCCGCTTCAGATCGTCTTTTTTTACTTCGTTTTGCGGCGGCAGGTAGTAGAGGACCTCCTCGACGATCTCATAGGCTATGTCGGCTTCAAGCAGGATCTCTTCTAAAATTTCCTTTGAGATTTTTTTATCGGCAGGTTTTGACGAGCGGATCGCCGCGAGCGTCTTATCAAGCCCCTTTTTTAAAAAGCCAAACATTAGTTGATCACCTTATTTATATCGCTTTCTAGCATCTCTTCTGGCACGAGTCCGACGTAGTGTGTGGCGTATTCGCCGTTTGGTTTATAAAGCACCATGTATGGGATGCCCACGACTCCGCCCAGAGCCTTTGCGAAGAGGAAGTTGTTTTCGCCGTAGCTAATGCCGAAATTTATTTTAAATTTCTTCATAAATGCGTCTATCTCGTCTTTTGACTTGTCTTCCATTAGTACGCTTACGATTTTTAGCTTGCCTTTAAATTTATCGCTTAGGTTGTTTAGATGCGGGATTTCTGCCTTGCATGGCGGACACCAAGTAGCAAAAAAGTTAAACAAAATCGCCTCGTCATTGCCCTCGACTTTAAAGCCTTTGTCAAATTTTTGCAGCGTCATCTTGCTCTCGTCCATAAGGGTTAGCTCAAAAGGGGCCTCTATGCTTGTGCTTTGGCTAGGAGCAGACGTAGTTGTTGTTGGAGTCGCGTCGCTAGTTTTGTTTGCGTCGCTTTTATTTTCATTGTCGCAACCGCTTAAAAATAGTGCCAAAAATGGTATAATCAAAAGATTTATTTTCATTTAATAATTCCTGTCTAAGATTGATTTTAGGCTTGAATTATACATAAAATTTATGAAACGAGCGTTAAATTTGAGAAAAGAAGATTTTAGGCGAGACGCCAAACGGATTTTAAAAAAAGAGGTTCAAATTTCTGCGCGAGCCAAACACTATAAGATGTTTAAGCCGCTTTTAAATTTGCTAACCGAGCTTAAAGCGAAACGGATTTTGATTTTTAACCCCCTTTCTTATGAGCCAAATTTTTATATTTTAAAGCGCGAGCTAGCCAAAAAGTATGAAATTTTCGTTCCGTTTATGCTTGGTATTAGTTTAGAAATGGTAAAATCCAGGCTACCGCTTGTATCTCGGACGAAATTCGGCGTAAAAGAGCCGTTAAGTACCAAGGTATTTAAAAAGCGTATAGACGTAGCCGTAGTTCCGGCTCTCGGGGTGGACGGAAATATGGCGCGCATAGGGCATGGTAAAGGTTTTTACGATAGATTTTTTGCAAATTTGCCTTACCGGCCTACTTTGATATTCGTTGAAATTTTAGACAATTTTATTAATGAAATCATATCCGAAGATCACGACGTCACTTGTGATTTTTACCTGACCCCGAGCAAAATTTACGTAAAAAGAGGAATCTATGATAGAGATTTTAATCGGCTTAGGAGCAGGTGCGGCGGGCGCTGGCGCAGGCTATCTCATCGCTAAAAAAATCAATGACGCAAACTACAATATATTTTTAGAGCAGGCTAAAGCAAAGGCTAAAGCGATAGAATTTGAGGCTGAGCGTACTCTAAAAGACGCTAAAATCCAAGTCCAAGAGGCTGAATTTGAAGCTAAGAAAAAATACGACGACAAAACCGTAAAACTCCAAAAAGAATACACGCAAAAATTTGAAGAGATCGGCAAAAAAGAGCAAACACTGCTAAATGAGCAAGAAATTTTAAACGAAAGCAAGGCTGAACTAGAAAAATCCCGAAATGAAGCAAAAAGCGTCTACGAGGAAGGAATTGGACTAAAGGCAAGCTATCAAGCCAAACTGCAAGAGGCGCTAAAGGTGCTTGAGCACGCCGCTGGCCTAACGCAAGAAGAGGCGCGCGAAGAGGTGCTAAAAAAAGTAGAGGAAAAAAGCCGCGCCGAGATCGCTCACATCGTACGAAAACACGAGGAGGAGGCTAAACGCGAGGCCAAAAAGCGCGTAAATTATATTTTGGCGCAGGCTACGTCTAGGTTTGCGGGGGAATTTGCCGCCGAACGTCTGATAAATGTCGTAGATATCAAAAATGACGAGCTAAAAGGCCGCATAATCGGCAAAGAGGGGCGCAACATCAAGACCCTAGAAATGGTTCTTGGCGTAGATATCATCATCGACGATATGCCGCACGCTATCACGCTAAGCAGCTTTAACCTCTACCGAAGGGCGATCGCGACGCGCGTGATAGAGCTTTTGGTGCAAGACGGCCGCATACAGCCGGCGAGGATAGAGGATCTACATAAAAAAGTGTGTGAAGAATTTGAAGCCTCGATCCTGGAAGAAGGTGAAAATATCGTCATCGACCTAGGCCTTAGCAAAATCCATCCGGAGATAATGAAACTAATCGGTAAGCTAAAATTTAGAGCCAGCTACGGACAAAACGCCCTAGCGCACAGCCTCGAGGTAGCGCATCTTGCTGGCATCATCGCTGCTGAAACGGGCGGAGACGAAAAGCTAGCCAAAAGAGCGGGCTTGCTGCACGATATCGGCAAGGCCTTGACGCATGAATTTGAGGGTAGTCACGTCGATCTGGGCGCTGAAATTTGCAAACGCTACAAAGAACATCCCGTAGTCATAAACGCCATCTACGCCCACCACGGACACGAGGAGGCAACTAGCGTAGAAAGCGCCGCCGTTTGCGCTGCGGACGCTCTAAGCGCGGCTCGCCCCGGAGCGCGCAGGGAGGTGCTTGAGAGCTTCCTAAAACGCGTCGAAGAGATAGAAAATATCGCAAAAAGCAAAGAGGGTATCAAGCAGGCATACGCGATAAACGCCGGTCGCGAGATACGCGTCATCGCAAACGCCAAGCTCATAAACGACGACGAAGCGGTGCTTGTTGCTAAAGAGATAGCCGCCGAAATAGAGAGCAAGGTGCAGTATCCGGGCGAGATCAAAGTAAACGTGATCCGCGAAACTAGAGCCGTAGAAATGGCGAAATAGGTCAAATTTAGATAAAAGATGAAAAAAATTTTATTAGCGATTTTTTGCATTTTAGCGCTCGGCGCAAATGACGAGCTCGTGCTAAACGCGTCAAATTCTTTTACAAAGACGATGCGTAAAAACCCCGATGCGCCGGTTAAGGCTTTGCTTCAAAACGCAAAAGCGGTCGTTATCTTTCCGAGCATTACTAAAGTCGGCTTCGTGCTGGGCGGTATGCACGGCAAAGGCGTGATGCTCGTGGGAAACCCGTATGCGCCCAGCGAAATGATGGTCGTGGACATTAGCGGCGGTAGCATCGGATTGCAGCTAGGTTACGAAAATAGCGCGCTCGTGCTCTTTATCCTAAAAGATAGTCTCGTAGCCGATATAAAAGACGCCAAGATCACGATAAACGCTGATGCATCGTTTGCGTTTGCCGATACGGGCAAATTTTACGGTAGAGTGAGCGATTTTAGCTTTACGAGTGACATCTACGCATATACTGACAACGACGGGTTTTTCGCGGGAGCGAGCTTTGGCGGAGCGGTGCTGGCTAAAACTAGCGACGCGCCTCTAAGGATGGATAGCTACGGATATAACGCGCTAATGGGCGCTATCTCAAAATACTAAAGGCCAAATTTGCAAGAGATGCTAACCTCGCTATCGACCTACGGGTACGTGATAGTGTTTTTATATTCGCTTGGAGGAGGCATGGTGGCTATCATCGCGGCCGGCGTGCTAGCTCATCTAGGCAAGATGGACATAACCGTGAGTATCGTACTGGCAGCTGCAGCCAACGCTATCGGCGATACGCTGCTTTTTTATGTCAGCAGGTATAACCGCGCTGCCGTGATGCCGTATCTGGCTAGGCACAAACGCAAGCTTGCCTTCTCTCAAATTTTATTCAAGCAGCACGGAAATAAAATAATATTTTTCAAAAAATTTATCTACGGACTAAAGACTCTCATCCCGCTTGCTATCGGGCTTACGAAGTATTCGTTTGCTAAATTTAGCGTGATAAACGTTATTAGCGCGGTAGCTTGGGCGATTTTGCTCGGGCTTGGTAGCTTTTGGGCGGGCGAGGCGTTTGAGCGGGCGTGGGATTTTATGGGCGAAAACGGCTGGCTGATGCCGGTTGCGATGCTTTCGCTACTGACTCTCATCTGGGTATATCTACAACAAGCAACAAAAAAGAAAGGAAGGTCGGAATGAAAAAGTTACTCATTGTATTGGTGATTATAGCCGGCGTGGTTTTTGGCGGGCTAAAATTTAACGCAAACAAGGTGGAGGAAAAATATAACGAGGCTTTGAATCTAATCAAAGCAAACGGTATGGAGGTCAAAAACAGCGTATTTGAGGGCGGTCTGCTAAAGTCGCACGCAAACTATGACGTAGTTTTGTCTAAAGGTTACATAAACGAGATCATTTCTCTTGGCGAAGAGTACGGCGCGCCCGAGGATCTGGCGATAAAAATCGACATGAATATATCGCACGGCTTTGACAGTTTGCTAGGTAAATTTGAGGTTGCGGGCGATGCCGAGTTTTTAAACGATCCGTATAAAAATTTCATCAAAGATATATTTGATACGACAAGACCTATCAAATTTCACGCCGACGGCGCTTCGGGCGGAGATAAAAAATTTGTCTTTGAACTAGTCGGAGTGCAAAAAGAACAAGATGGCAATAAGCTAAATCTCGCTAAATCGTTTTTAAATTTTGATTTAAACGGCGAAAAGAAAATAACCGGAGCCACTTTTGTAAACGACTTTATCGATTTTGCTAGCAAACAAGGCGTCGCTATAAAGATAAAAAATATCGACTATGACGTGAAGTACGAAACTCCGATCGAGCCAAAAATGATCTCTAAAGCGCTCGTAAATAGCACTTATAAATTTGAGCTTGGTGGCATAGACGTGATTTCGGGTGCCGAGGCTCTGCAAATCGGAAAGATAACGAGCAACTCCAAGCTAACCGTGCTAAGCGATACTCTAACGCAGGATGATACGAGCACGATAGAGAAGATAAAATATGGAAAATATGAATTTAAAGACTTTTTGATCAAAACGAAATTTGCAAATTTAGATAAAGGTGCGTTTGAGGATATTATTAACGCCAAGGGAGAGCCTGAGGCTCAGCTTGCGGCTATAATGCAAGCGCTTGATAAATTTATAAAAAGAGCGCCAAAGCTTACCTTTGAAAATTTTAATTTTAAAAATGCGGCCGGCAAGAGTTATATCTCAAATTTTGAGATTTCTATCGACCCGGACGGGATAGATACTCAAAATCTGCTCGAAAATATCCCGACTGCTATAAATTTTAGCGGCAAAATCGAGCTTGATACGACGCCGGGAGAGTTTATATTCGGTAGCGGCGAGGAAAAAGAGGGGATAAATGCAATGCTCGTAAACGGCGGACTATTTAAAGAGAACGGCGGCAAATACGTAACTATCTTTAAGTATAATAAAAGAACGCAGGATTTGATCTTTAACGAAAATTTATCTCTAAAATCTCTTTTTCAATAAAATTTAGCATGCTTAGACAAATTTTATGTTTGTTTAAGCATGTTTTCTATATACTTCACTTTCCGCTTCACAGAAAGCGAGTTTTTTAATTTAACACTGTTAAACTAATTAGTCAATCTTTGAAATCTAAACAAG
>CALCKS010000049.1 GCA_937965895.1 uncultured Campylobacter sp. | reverse complement strand
ACTTCGCAATTTAAGCCCCCACCCCCTTTACAACAAAGTAAAAAACAACCTCAAACGGTTGTTTTTTACCCAAAGAAACCCAGCTTGCAAAACCAATTTAGCACCTTAAAGATACAGGTCTCGGCGAGTAAAATTTAACTCCAAAAAAGCGGCAAAACCGAGTTAAATTTGCCGCTTAAGTTTGGCGGATGTCAAATTTGCCCGCCAAATCAAAAGCTAAGATTAAAGATAAAATTTAAGCCGTCGCTCCCTCGTTCATCGCGGCGTATTCTTCAAAAGTTCCCTTAAAATCGACGACCTCACCGTTACCTTTTAGATGGATGATGCGGTTAGCAAAGGCGTCGATGAGCTCGCGGTCGTGGCTCACGCAGATGACGTTGCCGACGAATTTATACAGCGCCTCGCCTAGAGCGATGATGGCTTCGAGGTCGAGGTGGTTGTTTGGCTCATCTAGCACGAGTAGGTTGCCGCGCTCTAGCATTAGGCGGCTTAGCATTAGGCGGTGCTTCTCGCCGCCGCTTAGGCTGCCGACTGATTTTTCCTGCTCGGCGCCGCTAAATAGCATGCGGCCTAGGCACTTTCGGATCTCGTCTAGGTCCTTGTTGTTTTCGTCTTGTAGCCACTCGTAGAGTTTGAGCTCGCCGGTGATTTTGTTTGTCGTGTCCTGCGCAAAGTAACTAGGCTCTATCGTCGCTCCAACGTGCACGTCGCCGCTATCTGGAGCGACCTCGCCGATGATGATTTTAGCCAGCGTGCTTTTGCCTACGCCGTTTGCGCCGATGATGGCGACTTTGTCGTTCTTTTCGAGCTTGAAGCTAAAATTTTCAAACAAAACCTTGTCGTATTTTTTGCTGACGCCGCGAATCTCTAGGATCTCGTTGCCGATGTCGCGTTTGGTGCGAAAAAGTATGCTAGGATCGCGTCTGCTTGATACTTTGATCTCCTCGATGTCGAGTTTGTTTAGCTGCTTTTGGCGGCTGGTTGCTTGGCGGGCCTTGCTCGCGTTTGCCGAGAATCGCGCGATAAATTTCTCCAGCTCCTCTTTTTCTTTTAGCTTTTTGTCGCGCTCCATCTCGTGCTGTTTGGCAACCAGCGTCGAGGCGATGTACCAGTCGTCGTAGTTGCCCGCAAACTGCCTGATTTTCTTAAAATCCACGTCTAGGATGTGCGTGCAAACCGCGTTTAAAAAGTGGCGGTCGTGGCTGATTAGCACCATCGTGCCTTCGTGGCGGTTTAGCTCGTTTTCCAGCCACTTTATACTCTCGATGTCAAGGTTGTTGGTCGGCTCGTCGAGGAAAAGGATGTCGGGCTTTGGAAATAGCACTTGAGCGAGCAGGACTTTAAATTTATCCGAGTTTTCGACCTCGCTCATCGGCTTTTCAAAGTCGCTAAATCCAAGCGAGCTTAGTATTTTTTCTATGCGCACCTCGTACTCGTAGCTGGGATCCTCCTCGGCGCTTATCATTTCAAGCTGCGCTAGGCGGTCGTTTACGGCGTCGGTAAACTCCTCGCTCATGTAGAGCTTTTCTTTTTCTTTGACTGCGTCGTAGAGGCGTTTGTTACCGTATAGCACGGCGTCCTTGACGCTAAAGTTTTCAAATGCGAACTGATCTTGCCCTAGCACGCCTACTTTTAGCCCGTTTTCGATGACGATCTCGCCGCTGTTTGCCTCGATCTCGCCTGCAAGGATTTTTAGAAACGTCGATTTTCCCGCGCCGTTTGCGCCGATGAGACCGTAGCGGTTGCCGCGAGTGAGTTTTAAATTTACGTCCTCAAATAGCAGCTGTGCGTTAAATCTCATTAATAAATTTTTGACTTCAAGCATATTTTTCCTTAAATTTGACTTTTTAAACCGTAGATTTTGCCAAAAAGTCGTTTAAAATCAGTATAAACTTCGGCAAAACGGCGTAGCGTGCTATTTGGGCCGGTTATAAAACGAGCTTAGATTTGATAAATTTATCTTTTTATCGGTAAAACTGCGTCGCTTTAGCTTAAAGTCTAAATTTTCGCTAAAATCTCCACTAAAATCCGCGCATCCAAAGGCAAAAATAAAAATGCACGTCGCAAAAGTCTGCGCCAAAAATATCCTCACGCACTCCAAAATCGGCAGCGGCGGCTACGCGATCAACCCGTACGTAGGCTGCCCACACGGCTGCATCTACTGCTACGCCGAGTTTATGCGCGGCGTCACGGGGCA
>CALCKS010000048.1 GCA_937965895.1 uncultured Campylobacter sp. | reverse complement strand
TGACCGCTTTGCAAACGATAGAAAACGAGATGAGCGAGGTTAGCGGCGTATCCCCCCAACAAAACGGCGCGCCCACTACGAGAAAAGAAACCGCCACTATGGCAAGCATAATGGCAAACGAAGGTAGCGTAAGATTGCAAGGCTACATAAGAACCTACAACGAAACCTTTTTCGAGCCTATTTTCGAGAGGCTAGCATTTCTCGTGTGGAAATACGGCGACCCGATATTTTTCGCAGGCTTTAACCGCGGAGAGGTGCCGAGTTTTAACGTAAACCTTAATACCGGCATAGGCGCGCTAAACAAAGAGGTGCAAAAAAGGTCGCTAATGGACGCGGGCCAAATAATCGGCGCGCAGTTTGGAATGTGCTTGCAAGTAGGCGATCAAATAGGCGCGGAGAAGATGAAAGAGGCGAACAAAAAGCTTTTGCTTGAACTTTTGCCGCTTTACGGTATCAAAGACGCGCGTAATTTTATAGGAGAGGAGGATAGTTTAAATGTTGCCACAAATGAGAATGCGCCTATACCGGGACAAATTGGCGGAGTATGGGACGCGGCGGGAGCTGGCGGAGCTTATGAACAAGGAGGCTTTTAGGAAATTTATAGAGCATATCTGCGCACTTTATACGCAAAACTTAAACGTCGCGGAAAACGAGACGCTGAAAAAGAGAGCTAGGCTGGGGGCTATGGGAAATTTAAAACTTCTCGATAGCCTTTTTGACGTATTTGAAAACTACAAGGAGAACGAAAATGACTGAAAACGACGCAATAGAAGCCCTAATGGGGGCATTTGACGAGGGACAAGATACCGCAAGCGATGAACCTACGCAAGCGAGCGAGCCGCAGGAAGTAGTACAAGAAACAAGCGAGGCGCCCGTAGCAGAGGCGCCAAAGGAGGCGCCAAAAAGCGAGGAAGCTGCGCAAAAAGAGAGCGCGCCCGCCGTAATGACGCCCGAGCAACAAGCAATGCTTGAAAGTATGGGGTTAGGCGATCTAGGTCAAATCAAAGAGCAATTAGCGCAGTTTCAAGCCGCGCAAGCAGCAGCCGCAGAGCAAGCTAGGCAGCAAGAAATTTTTAACAAAAATTCGGCCGAATTTAAAAAAGACTTCCCGACGATAAAGCTAGAGGAGCTAGGCAAATTTGCGGACGAAAACGGCTTTATGCCGCTACTTGGCGAAAACTACGACGGCTGGAAAGCAGTCGCAAAGGCAATGATAACTCTAGCCAAAGTAAGCGGCGAGCCTGATCCTATCATCGGCAGCAACAGGGGCGCGGGCGGCGTAAATGCGTTTGAGCGCGTGAAAAAGGGCGAAAACGTAAGCGACATCGAACTAGGCGCGGAAATTTTGAAGTCCGCCGGAATGCTATAAGGAGGGGAAAATGGATCTAGGCGGGTTTTTTAGTAGAGGCGCGGCAACTGCGAATTCGGCGGCGAGCGGCGGTTTTGATTTTATGGGGCTTTTAAAAAACGCGGGCAGCAAGGCTTTAGGCTGGCTAGGAAATAGCGACGCGGCAGGAACGCCTAACTGGATGAACGCGCTAGGAATGGCGGGCAATATGTACTCGGGCATTGCGCAACAGCAGGCGGCAAAAAACCTGATGAAGCAGCAAAAGGCGGCGTTTGATTTTAATAAAATGCTATCCGAGCGGCAGATTTCAAGGGAAAATCAGGCGAACCAAAACCTACTAAACGCGTGGAACTCGTCCGCTTTTAGCAAGCGCAAAGACGAGGAAGAGGGCTATTGATTTATCGTGGCGTTGTCATCGCTAGTCGCAACAGTCGCGTTGTCGTCGCTTGATACGGCGACTTCGTCCGAGCCTGCGTCGTCGCTGCTAAAGGCATTTGATATGGCTTTAGCGCCCGAAACCAGCAGGCCTAATCCTAGCACGACGCCCGTAGCGATAAGCCCGTTTTGGTTGCTGACGTTATGAAAAAGCGAGTCGTCGTTTATGTATCTTTCGCCGCTGGCAGCGTTTAGCCCGGCGTGTATAAAGCTTGTTTGCTCGCTAGCGGTGCAGCCGAGGATAGACAAGCAAAGGGCAATAGATAGGCAATATTTCATAAATAATCCTTTTTTGGGATTATAGCGCATTTTACGATTTAAGGAGCAAAAAGGTGGCGTACTTTAACCCAAATAGGGTGGATTTTAATTATAACACAAATATGATAGATGCAGTCGGGGCGGTCGGACGCTCCCTTTGGGACATATACAAAGAAAACGTAACGAAAAACCAAAACCAGATGAAAATCAACGAAACTATGCGATCGAATCTGGCTAGCGAGGCGTTAACCGGGGCAAGAGACGCCGAAACGGCTAGGCACCACGCCGAAACCGAAAGAGAGACGGCGAACGATAACGCCTTTAATAGGCAGTTTAAGCAAAGCGAGCTAGGTATAAAGACCGATCAATGGCAAAAAGATTATGATTTGCGTCAGAAACAACTAAATGAAAATATCGCTCTAAGAAAACAACAAATGGCCGAAAACGCCGCTTTTAGAAATGCGATGTTGCAAGATAGAAAAGACGCGAGAGAGGCCAAGCTAACAGCAGCCGATGCGGGAGCGATGCCGACCGTCGGCGGAATAAGCGCAAGCGCGCTAAATCCAAAAGATTTTTTCGAGACGAATAAAGACAATAAGCAGTTTGCCGCAATGTTCGGCGGGCTTGACGAAAACACCGGGGCGATAGACTACGCAAGAGCCGCACAGAATTTTGTTAATTACGTAACTACGAATAGGACCTGGGGTAAAAACATTACGGATAAGCTAAACAAAGACGATAACTTCGATAAAGAGATGACGGGGTTATCGGAGGGCACGGACAAACTAGGGCAAGCGGGCGAGGAGTTTGCCAAATACGGCAAACCGCTAGATAGCTACGACGGCTGGGGTGATAGGGTTTTAGATTGGTTTGCGGAAAAAGCGGGGGTAGATAACGGCTCGCAATCAGCGCAAAATTTAGCCCAAATACTAACCAATACGGGCGTGCAGCTTACGAAACTGGGGCGCGCCGATAGAGAGATACAAGACCTTACAAAAGAAGTCGGGGTAAAGCTTAACGGCGCAATCTTTGATAACGATACGGCATTAAAAGCCGAAAGGTTAAACAACAGAATATTTAACATCGAAATAAGCTCGCTAAGAACGAAACGAGACGCGACGAAAGACGGTTATCAAAGATACGCGATAAACTCCAAAATCAAAGAGTTGGAAGCCCAAAGAGACAAAATAAGCGATGCGATACTAGGCAAAACTAAAATACCAAAAAAATACACTGCCGAAACGGCGGACGAATTTGTAAGAAGCGGAGAATACGAATGAGACCTTTAACCCAAGATGAACTAAATCAAGTAGGGCAAAGATACCCACTAACGCCTCAAGCGAGGGCGCAAATGATAGGTTTTGAAAAAGAGGACGCGCCTATCGAACCTCAAATTTTACCTCTTAGCTTAAATCCGATGAAAGCGGCCGCTACGATAGCGGCGGATACGGTAGGCAGAGGCGTCGGACCTAGGGACGACTATAAAAATGATCTAGCTCAAGCCCAGGGCGCGGACGATGTGAGAAGCGTAGTAAATAATTCCGTCTCGAAGCTTGAGAATTCACACCTGATATTCGGCGATAGAGATAAAATTTTAGCTCAAAAAAACGAGCTTTTTAGAAATATAAACGCCCAACTGGCTCAAAACAACCAGGGCGAGCTCGTAACGCACAAAAAGAGCGGGCAGGTATTCTTAAGGCGGGGCGAGGATTTAACCCCGCTCGACGACGGAATGATAAAACAGATCGGTCGCGGCATAAGGGATAACGTTTGGTCATTAGTAGGTGCTGCCGCAAGCGTAAAAAGCGGAGCGGGCTTTAAAAATAATCTAGTACGCGGTATGATAGGTACGTCTGTCGGCGGTTACGCCGACTACGTAGCAAATAGCGACTATGTCGGCAGAGAACTCGACGCAAAAGAGGCGCTAGCCAAAATGGGCGAGGACGCGCTACTATCTGCGGCAGGCGATACCATAATAGGAGGAGCGATCAGGGGCTATCAAGGCACGAAAGGGCTAATAAACGAGGCTAAAGATAAAGCCGCCCAAGCAACGCAGAAGCTAAAAATGAGCGGCGAAAACGTAAAAGAAAAAGTAGCCGATATGACCCATCCGCTAAAAGACGTAACCGCAAAAACCGACATCCCTATTTACGACCACGTTAGAACCGGAAACATAAGGGGTGCGGAAGCTAACGTAGCCGATTTCGGCGCGGATTTATCCATAGATGAGCAAAGAGCGCTTAGAGAGCTTATGGAAATATACACCCCGCAGAGTACTAACGCCAACGTAAAGCTAAGCGAGCTAGCTCAAGGAGCAAAACACATAAAAGAAAACTCGGCCACGCCCGAAATTTTAAGAGGGGTAGCGAGTAAGGCCGAGGATGCGGCGCAAAATTTAGCGTCTAAATTCGCCGACGAGGACACGGCCGCGCGTCAAAGGTTGGTATTTGCTAAGGCTAGGGCCGACGAGAAACACATAAACGAATTTAACGGGCTTATAAAAGAAAGCCCGGAATTTGCTAAGAAATACGCCGACATCCTGGAGGACGATACGCGTAGGTTTATCGACGAGATCGGAGCGAGCGGAGAACGCACGGGCGATGAAGTGGGCGATATACTAGGCGAATACGTAAAAAGAGTCCAAGACGATTATGCAAAGACTACGAGCGAGATAAAAAATGCGATAAACACAAACGGCGTAAAACTAGACGAAAGACTGATAAGATCGGCAGCCGAGGATGTTAAAACCTACATCAAATCTCAAACCGACTTATCTCCCGTAACCAATAGAATCTTAAAGGTTTTGGATGACGGAGCGGATGCCGAAGCGTTATTTGAGGCTAGGCACGCCGTAAATAGCTTAATAAGACAAGCCGACTATAAGCCGACGAAAGACAAACTAATAAGGCTAAAACAAAGCCTAGACGATGGGATATTTGCAAGCACGGGCAAAAGCGGCATGGAGCTGGAAAGGCTAAAAAATAGCCTTTATGATGCCGACGTCAAATACTCGCAAATGAAGCGCATAGAGGACGATTCGCTTTATGAAGGGATACAAAAAGGTACCACAAAAGAGCTAACGCAAGCCAAGTTGGATAAGAAGTTTAGAAACACCAACAACAAGCTAAACGAATATTTGTCGGGACTTGACGCGCCCAGCAGAGAAAGGCTAGAGATCGAGGCGATAAAAAATACGCTGGAGAGAAATATCAAAGAGACGATGGGCGGCAAAAGAGTGGTGGATTACTCGGGGATGCTAAAAACGCTAAAAGACAATCCGAACTATAAAAGCGAGGCGGCTAAGAAAGCTATCGAGATAACCGAAAAGATGAATAAAATCCACGGGCTCGACCATACCCTTGCCGATGCTTTTAAAGCGCCTAAAGACCCTAAACTCCAGCAAGGCCTCAGCCATAACGTAGCCGTGAGATACTTGACTATGGCGGCAAACAGGGCCGTGCAAAATACCGTTAAATTCCTGCCGTTTTTACAGATGGGAAAGACCGCAGCGTCAAGACACGCTATATATAATGCCGTAATGAGTTCGTCAAGCGCGCGAGAACTGGGCGAAAAGCTATCAAAGGCCGCGATGAATAAAGATATACCCGTTAGCGAAAAAATAGACATCATCGAGATGGCTAAGGCGCAGTTTAAATTTAGCAATGAGTTAGATAAGGCTAAGGCGGATGGGATAGTCAAAGAAGCTACGACAAAGCAGGAAAATAATGTAATAAAAAAAGGCGAAGCTCCCGGGCAACACCCCGGCGCAAACTTCGCCAATGAGTCTGCGCCAATGGCTAAAGATAGCCAAGGGCTTGCATTTTCGCCTTATAAGGACGACGCGCAGCGGGTCGCGCAGACCAATAATGACATTATACTACAAAATTCGGCTAAAGGTGGAGCAGCCGAACAAGGAAGTAAGCTAGAGCAAGCGGAAGCAAAACAAGAAGTCGTAAAAGGCGAAGGCTGGACGATGAGAGACGGCAAGCTTACTTACCTAGATCAGGTTAAATTTGAACTCAACGACTGGCTAAAAGACCAAACGGGTATAGACGCCGTAACAGCCTCTTTGGCGTGGCTAAAGTCTGAACATCCCGAAATGCATGAGAACAAAAGGGTTGTGAAAGAGCTAATAGAATACGTATTAGATAGACCGAGCGTAGTAAAAAACGGCAAAAGCGAAAATAGTGTATATTTAGGCAAAGCAGACGGTAAAAAGATGAAAGATGTCGTAATAGACAAAGGCGATAAAAAAATCATACATGCAAATCGCAGAAAAATGACGTCTGAGGAAAAAGAAGCAAAACGAGCTAGTGAGGACGCCCTAC
>CALCKS010000047.1 GCA_937965895.1 uncultured Campylobacter sp. | reverse complement strand
AAGACGGTTTTGCACGTTTGCAATCTACCTATGATATGAAGTTCAAATCTCAAGTGGATATGGATAGCGGACTGAAATATCAGGCAGTTAAATCTGGCAGAGTGGATGCAATTGATATTTTCACCACAGATGGACAACTTTATGGTGCTAATCTAGTGGTCTTGAAAGATGATAAAAAAATTAGCGAATGCTCCTATTCGTTACTTGGTCGCTAAAATTCGCAGTCAACTACCGACGCTCATTTAGTCGCATGGTTGGGTGTCGCAATTTTTATTGATATTGCTAAAAGTTTTTTCAGAATTCGTCGCTATATTTTCGTAAATTTCATCACCTAAAATTTCTCTTTCAAATTTATCGTCGGCGAGCGGCTTATAGTCGTTAAGCTCTTTGTATTCGTCTTTGTCGAGTAAAAATTTATAAATCTTTCTTAATTTATCCGCCATTTTTTGCGAGCTTAAATTTTCGTTTTTAACTCTTTGCATGAGCCTTTCGTATGTCTTTGCTCGTCGTTGTTTATACTCTTCGTTGCACGTATTTTCATCAAATTCTACAAAAAGAATTAAAAAATTTCTCAGCGCACTTCTTATTTGGCTTACACCGTTTTGTATATTTTCTACAAGTTCTTTACATTCATGCTCATAATTTTTTGTCGCCATATGTCGCCCAGCCTTTTTGTAAAATTCCAAAATTATACCATAAGAAAGGAGGTGATAAGAATGGATACGTCAGGTATGAGTCAAGAAGAGCTTGATTTGTGGTCGGATATAAACAATCCAAATAATGACGCCAATATGGATGACTGGGCGGATGCGCATAATCCAAACAACGATGATTATTTGGGCGATGATGCTGACGACGAGTAGCTTTGGTATTTGCAAAAGTAGGTTGCGGCTAGCAAAATATATTTATACAGTCCGCTCATTTTATAGCCGATTTTGAACGGCTAAATTAAATAAAAAAGGGTTAACAATGGCAAAATCAGGAGTAAGACCGCCAAATGGTCCGAGCACTACAGGTAATCCAAGTGGTAAAGGTCGCGGAAATAATCCGCCTAAAAAATAGATGTTCTCCTCCTTCGGGAGGAGCAAGCTTAAGGAGTGAATATGAAAATAGCTTTATATTTTGACTGTCAAAATGTAAGCCACGTTTTCTTGCGTGATGTAATAAGTTATTGTCAAAACGAGCACTACGAGATCATTATAAAAAAAGCGTATAAAGATTTTACTAAACATTGTGGATGGGATGAGGTTTTGCAGGCCAGCGACATAGAATCTGTTCATGTTTTTAGTTACAAGCCTAATTGTGCCGACTTATCACTTTGTTTAGATGCACTCGAGGATATTATGGTGTCTACCCAAATAGATGCGATAGGTATCATTTCAAGCGACTGCGACTTTATGCCGCTTACTATAAAGCTTAAAAAATTGGGGAAAATAGTTTTGGGTTTTGGGGAGCAAAAAACCAAACAATCCGCAAAGGATGCATATTCAAATTTTATTTTATTACACCGTCAAATAGATAAAATTTGTGATCTTTCTGACATTGTTCAAGCAGTTAAGGAAAATAGCGGTAGCAACAGCTATGTTTGCAATGCTAAAGTAGTGAACTTTTTACAAAACAAAGGCAATAAGGTAAAACCAACTGACTATGGTTTTACATCTTGGAAAAGTCTCTATGAAAGCAATGCTCAAATTTTTAAGATAAACCCCGATTTTAAAAGT
>CALCKS010000046.1 GCA_937965895.1 uncultured Campylobacter sp. | reverse complement strand
GTGGAATCCTTTAAAATAGTTTTATCGAGATTCAGATATATCGAGGGGTATAACAAAGGTCGCGAAATCACGGACTACGAGGTTATCTTACGAAACAGCAAAGGCGAGCAGGTCAATGAAATTTGCAGAAATGAAATCGAGAAAGTCGGCAACCGCACGCAGTAAATCAAGGCTCGCGCCGCAGACTTGAGACAAAGGCGGTGAAATCTCGGCGCGCAAAACCTACGTCTTTACTATAACTATATAAATTTGACCGCAACTCAGGATAAATCCATATTTAAATTTGATATGAGATAAAGACGAAAGCAGGCGTCAAATTTGAGGCTGCTGAATGTTTCTGGCGTCGTAAAATTTGATCGTCCAGGGCGCATCCGCGATATCGGCGCCCAGTTTCGCCGCAAAATACTCCCGCACCGCGGAGTAGTCTGATTTTGAGATGAAATAAATATTTATAACGCTCGTTTGGCTAAACAGGGCAAGGTTGCAAAAGTAGCTTAAATTTACGTCCTTTTCAAAGGCTCTGAGCACGCATTTTGCGAAAAAAATCAGCGCATAAAAAACAAACGCGGTCAAAACGAACATAAACAGGATCACTATCGCGGAAAGCGGATTTTTCGGTATCGCTCCTAAAATTTGATAGGGCGATTTTCGCATTTGGGCGATATCTGCTAAATTTATCACTACTCCCTTTTTGGTTTGGTAAATTTTATCCTCGTAAAGGTAAACGAGCGAGGGATTTTTGAGTTTTTTGATTAGGTCGGCGGCGGCTAAAGCGTTTGCAAGAATCACGGATGCAAACATCCAAGTAAACCCGCGGGTTCGCATTGCTTCCGCTGCGAAAACCTCCCAAAATGAGCCGCTTCGCCAGTCCACTACGCCGCTAAAAAATATCAGAAATATCATAGAAAGGTTAATACCGAGCAAGAAGGCGCAACTAAGCGCGATAACGTAAAAATCGTCCTGTAAAACTAGCGGATTTTCGTCGTAGTTTCTGCTCAAATTTTATCCTTTGCGCGCCGTGCGATAAAAATATTTGACTTAAATTTAACCCGTCAAATTTAAGAACCGGCAGGATAAATCGTGCTCAAATTTGCCCGAAAAGCCTAAATTTGACTAATTTATCCCGCTTAGCAGCTCTTGCGTCTGCTCGAAGCTAAAGCCCTCTTCGGCGTCTTGTTTTAGGAAGTTATCTATAAATTCTTTTTTCGAGATCGCGAGGTCTAGCTCTTTGTCGCTGCCCTTTTGATACGCGCCGATGCGTAGCAGGACCTCGTTTTCTTTTAGAAGTGAGTAGAGACGTTTTAGCTTGGCGGCGTTTGCTCTGTGCTCTTTGCTCGCAATGTCGCTCATCACGCGCGAGGCGGAGTTTAATATGTTTATAGGCGGGTAGATACCAAAGTCTGTCATCTCGCGGCTAAGCACGATGTGGCCGTCTAGGATCGAGCGGCTCTGGTCGGCTATCGGATCGCTCATATCGTCGCCGTCGACTAGTACGGTAAAAAAGGCCGTTATGCTGCCCTTGCCTTCCTCTTTGCCCGCACGCTCCATCAGTTGAGGCAGTAGGGTGAGCACGGAGGGCGGATAGCCCTTGGACGTCGGCGGTTCGCCTAGCGCCAGTCCGATCTCTCGCTGCGCCATGGCAAACCTGGTCACGCTATCCATGATAAAAAGCACGTCTTTGCCTTGATTTTTGAAGTATTCTGCCACGCTCATCGCGCAAAAGGCGCCGTATTTTCGCATTAGCGGGCTATCGTCGCTGGTGGCTACGATGACGACGGTTCCGCTTAGATCGCCACGTAAATTTTTCTCTATAAACTCCGGCACTTCGCGGCCGCGCTCGCCGATAAGCGCGACAACCTTGATCGGAGCTTGCGAGTTTTTCACGATCATGCCCATGAGCGTACTTTTGCCCACGCCAGAACCCGCAAAAATGCCTAGTTTCTGGCCTTTGCCGCAGGTTAGCAGCCCGTCGATGCTTTTAACCCCGACGCTAAAAATTTCATCTATTAGTCCGCGCTTCATCGCATCGATCGGAGCTTGCATGATCGGAGCGTACTCGGTCGTAGCGATCGCGCCTTTGCCGTCTTTTGGATTCATAAAAGGATCCACTACGCGCCCCAAAAGGGCGTCGCCGACGGGGATTTTCATGCCCTGATCGCTTTGATAGACGAAGTCGCCGATCTTGTAGCCTTCTACAAAGCCAAAAGGCGAGATGAGCGCGGTATTTTGCCGCACCTCGGTCACCATCGCTAGTCCGCTTTTACTCTTGTCTTTAGCGCAAATTTGCACAATGTCGCCGATGCTGGGGCGCAGGCCAGAGATCTCTATCGTCGTAGCAGAAATTCGCTCGATCACGCCAAAGACGCTAGAGAGAGATAAATTTGCCCCCAGTTTTGACTTTAGACTATCTAAATTCACTAAAATCTCACTTCTTTGTGCGAATTTATAAGGGAGAAAAACTCGCGTCTAGTCTCGCTGCTCTTTAAAAAGCAGCCCCGCAGCGCCGATGTTGTCGTGGTTGAGTTGATCTTGCCCACGCCTCGCATCTCAACGCACATGTGACGCGCCTCGATGACGACGCCAACGCCTTTTGGCTTGATGACGTCCTGCACGGCTTCGGCGATTTGCTCGGTGAGCTGCTCTTGGATCTGCAGGCGGCGGGCAAATATATTTACCATGCGCGGGATTTTGCTAAGGCCGACGACCTTGTGATTTGGGATGTAGGCCACGTGCACGCGCCCGAAAAACGGCAACAAATGATGCTCGCAAAGGCTGTAAAATTCGATATCGCGCACGAGCACCATTTCGTTATTTGAGCTGTCAAACAGCGCGTCGTTTAGCACGACTTTGGGGTCTTGTGAGTAGCCGCTCGTTAAAAACTCATAAGCTTTAAAAACGCGCTCGGGAGTTTTAACCAGCCCCTCTCTGTTCGGGTCTTCGCCGACTAAATTTAGCATCTGCTCGACGCAGCTTTCAAACTTTTCTTTTTTTAAATTCTCATTTTTTAAATTTTCTTGCATTTGCGTTCCTGATTCATTTCACTATTTAAATTTGATAAATGATTTTACTTAAATTCGCCTTTCGCACGCTTAAATTTATACTATGAATAAGGAAAATTTTGCTACACTCTAGGAAATTTTTATTTTTTAAAGGAATTTAATGCAAATCAAAACCAAGGCGATCGACGCCGTAAATGCTTCGCTAAGTGCGAAAATACCGAGTACGGACGTAAAATCCAAACTCGAAAACGCTGCTAAAAAAGCTGCGAAAAATATGAAAATAGACGGATTTAGAGCGGGCAAAGTGCCTGTGAACGTAGTGCTAAAACGTTACGAAAAAGAACTAACCGCCGATGCCGAGCAAGATGCGCTAAAAGACGTGATCGATGCGGGCCTAAAAGAGCTAAATAGAAAATTTGAAGAGGTTATCGGCGAGCCGATCGTGACTAAATTTGATAGAGGCGAGAACGAGATAGACGCTGAGATCGAAATCTCGTTTAAACCCGTCATAAACATCGACGGCTACGAGGAGCTGATAGAAAGCGTCAGCACTCCGCGCGTAACGAAAAAAGAGATCGACGAGAGAAAAAACGAAATTTTAAAAATGATGGCTCCGCTAGAAAAAGTGGAAAAAGCCACGCTTGAAAAGGGCGATTTTGCCAAATTTGACTTCGAGGGCTTCGTGGACGGCGAGGCGTTTGAGGGCGGCAAAGCCGAAAACTACTTGCTAGAAATCGGCTCAGGTCAGTTTATACCTGGCTTTGAGGACGGTATGATCGGGCTAAAAGTAGGGCAGGAGCGCGACGTGAAGGTTAAATTTCCGGCCGAGTACGGCGCTGCGCACCTTGCGGGCAAAGACGCGACGTTTAAAGTAAAACTACACGAAATCCAAGGCAAAAAAGTGCCTGAAGAGATCGACGAAGAGACGCTAAAACGCATCATGCCGGGCGAGGAAAAGGTAAGCGTCGAGCTGTTTGAAGAAAGACTAAAAGAGCAGATCAAAGCCGAGAAGCACGCTAAAAACGTAAACGAGGAGCTAAAGCCTAAATTTGCCGACGCGATCGTGGCTAAATTTAACTTCGATGTGCCGAAAAACATCGTAGAGCAAGAGATGGATATGCAGTTCCGCGGCGCTTGGAGCAGCTTTACGCCTGAGCAGATGGTTAAATTTAGAGAGGATAAAGACGCTCTAACTAAGCAGCGCGAGACCTACCGCGACGACGCCGTAAAAAGCGTGAAGCTAACGTTTATAATAGACGAACTAGCGCGCCGCAGAGATATCAAAGTAAGCGATCAAGAGCTGATCCAAGCGGTGTACTTTGAGGCGTATCGCTCTGGCATAGATCCGAAACAGCACCTTGAAAACTATAAAAATCAAGGAATCTTACCTGCGATCAAAATGTCGATGATCGAAGAGAAGCTATTTAACGAGATGTTTGCGCTAAAGAGCGATAAGAAAGATAAAAAGGCGGAGTAATGAGCTACTACATCCCCTACGTCATCGAGCGCACGAGTAAGGGCGAGAGAAGCTACGACATATACTCGCGCCTGCTAAAAGACCGCATAATAATGCTTAGCGGCGAGATTGAGGACGGCATGGCGTCTGCGATCGTGGCTCAGATGCTGTTTTTGGAAGCCGAAGATCCGGACAAAGATATCTATCTATATATAAATAGCCCCGGCGGCGTGATAACGAGCGGATTTAGCATTTACGATACGATGAACTACATCAAGCCCGACGTTTGCACGATTTGCATCGGTCAGGCGGCGTCTATGGGTGCGTTTTTGCTTAGCTGCGGCGCACAGGGTAAGCGTTATGCGCTGCCAAATTCACGCATCATGATCCACCAGCCTTTAGGCGGCGCGCGCGGACAGGCGACGGATATAGAGATCCAAGCGAAGGAAATCTTGCGTATGAAAGAAATTTTAAACGCGATCCTAGCTAAAAATACGGGTCAAAAACTAGCTAAAATCCAAAAAGATACCGACAGGGACTTTTTCATGAGCTCTGCTGAAGCCAAAGAGTACGGGCTTATAGATAAAGTTTTGGAGAAAAGCTTTAAGTAAAGAGTAGAATTTGATAAAGTTAGACAACAAAAAAAGCGAAAACGTAGCGGCAAATAACGCGTCTACTCAAAAAGTAGGCGCAAAAGCCAAAAAGGACGAGTTTAATATCTACGGTTTTTCCGAGGCGATTATAAAAGAACTTACCGAGGAAAATATCCCCTCGATCCCGAAAAACTACACCGTTTTTTTTGAAAAGATGCTCGAAAAGCAGTCTGATGATTTTAAGAAAAAGGTCGGCGAGATCATAAAGATCGAAGACGAGATCGGCAAACTCGAGGACGATAGACAAATCAATATCGAGCGCGAGGTCAAAAATAGCTTTATGCAGATAAAAAGCATGCTACAAGCCGTTGCGCTCATCTATAAAAATTTGGGAGTTTTAAAAACTATCATCAAAAAACGCTCGGAAAGCCTAGATCCAAATGTAAATTTGATCACGATACAAAGCGTCTTTAACTCTTTTAACGAAGACTTAAACAAGCTAAATTCGCTAATGGACAAGCATATCGAAGTTATCAAAACGAGCTACGAAGAGATTAGTAAGGTTTTTAAGCTGGTCGAAGAGCAGTCTATATATGATGAAAAATTTGACGTATATAATAGAAAATTTTTCCTCAAAACGCTCAGTATCGAGTCTGAAAATATAAAAAAATACGACTATAAATCCTCCGTAATGTTGCTAAAACCAAAGGATAGCGCGCTGGACGGTATCGGGTCAAAAGGTAAGCTGGCCGTTTTAAAAAATATATCTCGCATGTTACTTCGCACGTCGAGGCGCAGCGATATCTTGTCGCACTACGGCGGAGGATGTTTTGCTATGCTGATGAAGCATACCGACATAAGCGGCGCACAAAAAGCCTGCAAACGTATAACCGATATGTTTTACGACACCTCTTTCATGCTAAATGGAGAGAAATACGAGTTTGATATGGAAGTGGTCACTTTTGATCTAAACATGACAAAAACTATCGAGGAGATGCTTTCTTTGGCGCTTGATTCGCTTGTAAACACCGGTAGAGACGGCGAACACTTTTTGGTACTAGAGGACAAGACTGAAAAATGATACTAGAAATCCTAACCTATCCGAACAAAAAACTTTTCGTCAAATCGCTTGAAGTTAAAGCTTTTGATGAAAATTTGCATAAATTTTTAGACGATATGTATGAGACCATGATCGCTAAAAACGGCATCGGATTAGCCGCCATCCAGACGGGCGAGGCTAAGCGAATTTTGATCATAAATTTAGTAGACGAAGAGAGCAAAGAGCAGCGCAAAGAGGATCTACTAGAAATCATAAATCCCAAAATTTTACGCAAAGAGGGCGAGATAATCTATCAAGAAGGATGCCTGAGCGTACCTGGATATTACGAGGACGTAAAAAGGGCCGAGTTTATAACGCTAGAGTATCAAGACCGCTTCGGACAGCGCCGAGAGCTCGAGGCCGACGGACTTTTGTCGGTTGCCATCCAGCATGAGATGGATCACCTAGACGGACACCTTTTTATCGAGCGCATCGGCTACAACAAACGCAAAAAATTCGACAAAGAGTATAAAAAGCAAAAAAACGCATGAAAGCCCTAAAATGCGCCACATATAATGACGAATTACGGCTTGTGGACGTCGAGTCCAGCTTTAACCGCGGTTTGCCCGCACTTAATATCGTGGGTCTTGCGGGTGCCTCGATAAAAGAGAGTGCTGAGCGCATAAAATCGGCGCTTTTATCGTTAAATTTCTCCTTCCCCGCGCAAAAAATCATCATAAATTTATCCCCCTCGGATATGCCAAAATCAGGCAGTCACTTCGACCTACCCATAGCACTTTTAATCGCTTTGCAAAAAGAGCGCGACTTTGAGCCGATTTTTGCATTTGGCGAGCTTGGGCTTGACGGCGGCGTCAAAAGTACGGCAAGCCTTTTTTCTATTCTGCTTTTTTTGAGCGCGAAAGCGCCGGGTTCTCGTGTACTGATCCCGCAAGAGATAGCGCAAAAAGCGGGCGCCATACCGAATTTAGAAATTTACGCCGTTTCAAATTTGGCCGAGGCGATCAAGTTTTTCCTCGAGCCCGAATTTGCCGCCTCGTGCAAAGTCGGCACCGTTCATCCGCTTTTTTCAAATTTAATCAAAATCGGCGAAAAAAGCTTCGTAAAAAATCAAAATTTCGAGCTAAATTTTAGCGACGTAAAAGGCCAAAGTAGAGCAAAAAGAGCTTGCCTGGTGGCCGCTTGCGGTATGCACAATATTATCTTTGAGGGTAGCCCCGGATGCGGCAAAAGCATGAGCGCCAAGCGACTGCGCTACATTTTGCCGCCGCAAAGCTTGGATGAGATTTTGCTCAGTTGCGCTTACAGCTCGCTAAATCAGCAGGAGAGCGAATTTTCCGCTCTGCGCGCCTTTCGTTCACCCCATCATACGAGCACACGCAGCTCGATATTTGGCGGTGGATCGAGCGCAGCTAGGATCGGCGAGGTTGGGCTAGCTAACGGCGGGATACTCTTTTTCGACGAGCTTCCGCACTTTGCGCCGCAAATTTTAGAGAGCCTGCGCGAGCCGCTGGAGGACTATAAAATTAACATCTCGCGCGTAAATTCAAAAATCACCTATGAGACTAAATTTATGTTCGTAGCTGCGATGAACCCTTGCCCCTGCGGCAATCTGCTCTCCAAAAATCTAGAATGCAAATGCTCGGAACTCGAGATCAAGCGCTATAAATCGCGTATCTCGGCACCCGTGCTTGACCGCATCGATCTTCACGTACAGATGGACGAGGTTGCCGCGAGCGATAAAAGCGATGTCACGAGCGAATCTATGCAGGATACCGTGCTGCGCGTGTTTGAGACGCAAATCTCGCGTACCCAAAGCGAACTAAACGGCAAACTTAGCGACGAAGAGATAGCTAAATTTTGCATTTGCGACGACGAGGCGAATGGCGTACTAGATCACGCGACGCAAAGATTTTCGCTCAGTCGCCGCGCCATAAACAAAACTCTAAAAGTCGCCCGCACGATCGCCGACATCGAGGGCTCGCGCATAATCAAAAAGCCCCATATTTTAGAAGCTTTGAGCTACCGAGTGAAGCAGGAGGGCGCATGAAAAAGCTATTTTGGGATACGGCGGAGCTTGACGCTAGAGCCGTGAGCGAGTTTGGGCTTAGCACCGAAGTTTTGATGCAAAACGCGGCTAACGCGTTAGCCAACGCCGTGCGAAGTAAGTTCAAAAAATCATCGACCAAACGCCGTAAAATTTTAGGCGTAGTCGGCAGCGGAAATAACGGCGCAGACGTGCTCGCCGCGCTTAGGCTTTTGGGCGGCAAATTTGATTGTTTCGCATTTTTAGCCAGCGACAAACAAAACGAAATCTCAAAAATAGAACTAACAAGGGCTCTAAAATGCGGCGTAAATTTGATCTCAAATTTGACGGAAGGCGGCGAAATTGACTGCATTATCGACGGGATATTCGGTACGGGGCTTAGCCGCGAGCTAAACGAACGAACGATAAATTTGATAAATCTGCTAAACGCAAAACCCGCCTATAAGCTTGCCTGCGACATCCCGAGCGGTCTTGATAAAAACGGCGTGCCGCAAGGCGCGGTCTTTAGGACCGATACGACCGTGACGATGGGCGCGCTAAAGCCGGCGCTTTATAGCGACTTTGCAAAGGATTTCGTCGGGCGCGTGAAAGTCGCAAATTTGGGCCTTCCTCGCGAGCTTTACGAGACGCAGACGAGCTTTTATAAGCTTAGTAAGAGCGATTTAAATTTGCCGTTTCGCACTAAGCAAAACGCTAACAAGGGCGACTTTGGGCACGTGTTTGTAGTTAGCGGCAAAAAGGGCGGAGCGGCGCGTATAGCGGGACTTGCCGCGCTAACTATCGGCGCGGGACTCGTTAGCGTCGTGGGCGAAAATTTAAACATTGAGCCCGTTTTAATGCAAAGCGCGCGCATAACGCCCAAAATGCGAGTCGGAGCCGTCGGCATGGGGCTTGGCGAGCTTGACGAGGCGCAAAAGAGCGAGCTTTTTAGGGAACTAAAAACAAAAGACGCGCTCGTTATCGACGCCGATCTTTGCTACGAGCCGCGCACGCTTGAGCTTTTAAATAGTAAAAACATCGTAATAACGCCGCATCCAAAGGAGTTTGCGAGCCTACTAGAGCTTGGAAATCTTGGCAAATTTGACGCCAGTGCAGTGCAAAAAAATCGCTTCAAACTCGCTCAAATTTTTAGTAGAAATTTTAAATGTGTGCTCGTGTTAAAGGGCGCAAATACGCTAATCGCGCAAGGCGGCGAGATCTACGTCATGACGCACGGCAGCGCCGCGCTCGCAAAAGGCGGTAGCGGAGACGCGCTAAGCGGTATCGTCGCGGGACTTCTGGCGCAGGGGTACGATCCGCTAGATGCCGCGATCTCGGGCACATTAGCTCACGCGTTGGCCGCCCGCGAAATCAAAATCAACGACTATGCGCTCACGGCCGCGGACGTCATCAAAGGACTCAAATGCTTACGAAAAAAATAGCGGTTTTATTTAGCGGCGGCGGCTCGAATTTGGAGGCGATTTTAGAGAGGTTGCACGGCAAAGTTTTTGGCGAAACTAAGATCGAAGTCGCGCTAACGCTAACAAATAAAGCTAACGC
Organism: uncultured Campylobacter sp.; assembly: GCA_937965895.1. Classification (GTDB taxonomy): domain Bacteria; phylum Campylobacterota; class Campylobacteria; order Campylobacterales; family Campylobacteraceae; genus Campylobacter_A. The sequence goes on along the minus strand of CALCKS010000046.1, from coordinate 315 downwards.
AGGCGGCATCGCAAAGGCCGCAAAATACGGCCTAAAAAGCGTCGTTATCGAGCACGTTAATTTTGCATCGCGCGAGGAATTTGACGCCGCGGTCGTCCAGGAAATAAAACGCGCTAACGTAGATCTAACCGTGCTTGCGGGCTTTATGCGCATCCTTACGCCCGTTTTTACAAGGCAAGTTCGCGCTATAAATTTGCACCCGTCGCTGCTACCACTTTTTAAGGGCGCGCACGCTATAAAAGAGAGCTTTGAAAGCGATATGAAGGTGGGCGGCGTGAGCGTGCACTGGGTCAGCGAGGAGCTAGACGGCGGCAA
>CALCKS010000045.1 GCA_937965895.1 uncultured Campylobacter sp. | reverse complement strand
GCAAAGCGCCAAAAGAATCGCGCTTGGCTCGGCGTGTAAAAAGCCCGCCTTTTTATGCGCGGCGACTGAAAGCAGCCTGCCGCCGGCGTCTAAAACCACACAACCGACGGCGGGATTTGGGTAGGTTAAAATTTGAAACTCCCAAGCCTTTTTTATTGCTAGAGACATGTAAAATTCGTCGTTTATCATCGCTGCCGCCTAGTTAAATTTGGGGTATTATACTAAAATTTGCGCGGCGGATTTTTAAATTTAGCGACTTATTTTTACTATTTTGATCTCCAAACTCGCACCTTCGCGGCGTAAATTTCGCTAAGATTCGCTCCAAAGGTAAAACCCCAAAAGAGGCAAAATTTGAACATAAACGAAGCCATAGAGGCAACCGCAAAAAAGCAAAGCGAATGCAAAAGGCGATATATTAAAAGCGTAATTCTTGGACTTTTCTTTACTTTCGGCGTGCTTTTGATAGGAGGTGAGATCGTTATGTATATATTCGACAGCAGCGGAGCTAGAGATTTATTTGCAGCCGTCTATTTCCCGTTTATCATTCTTGCTATTAACATATCCGCATACTATGCGCTAGATGCGGAAAAAGATTATACGAGTTTTTTTAAAAATACGTTCATTCGCATTGCGATAAAAGACGTAAATCCAACCTTTAAATACGATCCCCAAGCAGGCATAACCGAAACAGAATTTAGAAAAATCAATATTTATTCACGCGACAGATTCCGCGCCGAAGATCAAATCAGCGGCATTTATAATGGCGTCAAATTTAGCCTCAGCGAAGCGATCGATATCCCAAATGACTCGAAGCTAAATTTAGGCGACTCGGCGACATTAAATTTACTCTCCGCGATAATTTTTGCGTGGGAGTCAATGAAGGATATGCAGGCCTTTAGCGGCTCGGTCTTGGTCTGCGAGTTTTATAAGAAATTTAATGGTCAAACGATAGTGGCAAGTCGCACTCTAAACACTAAATTTTTAAGCGAAAAAGAGCAGATGGACGATACTCTTTTTAACGATTAATTTAGAGTTTTACGGACGATAAGGTTGAAGCAAGATATCTTTTGACTCCTACGTTTATGAGACGTTTGTACGAGCTAAAGGAAAAATTTGCAGGAGACATGGGAGTGAGCGCTGCGTTTATGGACGATAAATTTTACCTATTTTTAAACGGAGCGGAAAATAAATTTGAGACGACGCTCTTTTCGCCGTCGCCTAGCCTTGAGGACGCCGTGCGGATAAAAAAGGAAATTTCAGATTTTTTATCTATCATAGACGAGTTAAATTTAAACCTTGATATTTTTAAGTGAGGGCAAATTTGACGGCTTAGCAGGCTTGCGGTTTTTGCAACTAAATTAGCATTTTTGCGGTACGGGTTTTTGCAGATAAATTTGGGTGGAAATTTGCAGCAAAAATATATTTAGAAATTTGTTTTGTAATATAGCGACGAAAAGCCGCAGTTTTGTAATAAAAAAGGAAAAACGGCGTCTTATAAACTAAAACGCCGTTTTACGTAATATTAGAAACGTTGTCCGATAGTAAATTCAAACGTGCTCGTATCGTCGCCGTCTTGCTTTTTGAGCGGTTTAGCGAAGATTAGTTGTAACGGTCCCATAGGCGTTACCCACTCGATACCGGCGCCCGCACTGTATCTGCTGATGCGTCCGTCGATATGATCTACGATGCCCGGAGCCGTGACGTTTGCGATCTTGCCGTGGATCACGCCGTAGTCAAAGAACAGCACGCCACGCATCTTTACGCGCTCTATTAGCGGGAAGCTAAGCTCGGCCGAGCTATTAAACGACATATCGCCGCCCGTCTCATACCAGCTGCCGCTAGAGACTTTGACTTTAGGAGAGACGGTTCTGCTCTCAAAACCGCGTAGATTTCTGATACCGCCTAGATATAGTCTCTCGTTGATAGGCACCCAGCCGCGATCCCAAATTTTACCGAAGCTTGATTTAAACCTGAAAATAAGGTCGTAGTCCACCCACTCTCTGATGCCCTGATACCAGTTGAAATTCGTTCTGCTCTTTAAAAATTTCTCATCGCCGCCCACGCCCGCAAACTCTAGGCTAGTGCTTGCGATGATACCGGTGCGAGGTAAGTAATAATCATCCGTGCTGTTATATGTAATAGACGGTATGAGCGAGCTTTTTAGGCTCTTGCCGTCTTTGTACCCGACGGTTTTTAGCACGTCGCTAAGTCCGCTAATACGGCTCTGTTCGATTATATAACCCAAAGACGCGCTTAGATTTCTAGTTAGTTTTCTACCCACGACGACGTTTAGACCGTATGATTTCTCGTCGTAGTTATTCCAGCTATAGTCGTTAGCATAAAGAGTACCGCCAAGGCTGTACTCTGAGTCAAAAAGGCGCGGGTTGGTTAAACCTATCTGACCTGAGAGCTCGTTGTCGCTTCTATCCACGCTTATGACGCCCTTCATACCGCTACCAAATACGTTCGTATCCGACACGCTCGCGTTAAGTAGCAAGCCGTCCGAGCTGCCGTAGCCGATACCGCCGCTAATAGAGCCGGTGGAGGCTTCTTTTACTTTTACGAGCAGATCAACTTGGTTTGCTCCGACGCGCTGCTCCTCGATCTCAACCTCGTCAAAATAGCTCGTTCGCCTTAGAGCGTCCTTGCTGTCTTGCAGGTCGGTTCTACTGTATAAATTTCCCTCCGTGAGATATAGTTCGCGCCTAACGACCCTATCCACGGTTCTATCGTTGCCTGAAATTTGAACGTTTCTTATATATACTTTTTCATCAGGCACAACCTCGTAGACGATACTTACAGTCTTGTCTTCGACGTTTTTCTCGGTTTTTGGATTTATCCTTACAAACGCGTAGCCCTTATCTGCTACCATATCGTCGAGCTTTTTCATGTCTTGTCTTAGGCGAGCGGAGTTCATCACGTCGCCGCTTTCCAGCCTAAAGCCTTTTAAAATTTTCTCTTTATCAAGCTCTAAAAACTCAGGCGCTTCGATATCTACGCTAGATACTCTATACTGCTCGCCCTCGGTCACGTAGTAGGTGAGATCTGCCGTGTAGTTATCCATGTAGGCGTTTAGATACGGGTTTGAGACCGTCGCGTCTAGGTAGCCTTTTTGGTAGTATTTATCTTGGATTCTCGCAGGATCGTTTGGTAGCTCAAAAAGCTTAACCTTACCGTCGTTTCTGCCCCACATCCAGCCCATAAATTCGCGCTCTTTGTTCGCTACCACAGGCTCCACATCGTCATAATCAAAAAGCTTCGCGCCGACTAAATTTACGTTTTCTATTATGATATTTTCGCCGCGGTTTATGTTCATCGTGACAAAAAGACTGCTTTCATTGCCCGCCACCGGCTCTTTGGTTACGTCTATGACCGTGTCGAAGTAGCCTTTTGACTCGTAGTACTGCCTGATGCGCTCTTTTGCGCGCTCGATGGCTAACTCGTCGTACATATTGCCTTGTTTGATGTTGATTAGTCCGTCGATGGCGGTTTTATCGTTAGTCACTACGCCTTTGATATCGATACGAGCGATGCTAGGTTTTTCTTTTACCGTTACGGTCACGTCGCCGCCCTTATTTTCGATGTAGATATCGTCGAAATAGCCCTGCCTAAACAGCTTTGCGATCGCCCTATCCGTGCTATCGACATTTAGCTCGTCTCCGACTTTTAGCCCCATTATCTCCTTTGCAGTTTCTGGAGACAGATGCACGAGACCTTTAAAATTTATGGAAGTTATCTGCTCGGCATTCGCCAAAACTGCGCCCAAAAGTAGTAGAAAAACGCTTTTTTTCATTGATTTAACCTAAAAGTGATGATAAGGCTGTATAATAGCACATTTTATTTTTAAACAATATAAATTTAAAAGGCGAATTTATGAAAATCGGTATCGTAGGCCTAGGACTCATCGGTGGCTCACTCGGACTCAGCCTAAAAAACGAAAAACTAATCAGCTGCGTTAGCGGCATGGATCTAAACAAAGAGCACGAAAAACAGGCGATGCAGCTCGGCCTCGTGCATGAAATTTTAACCCTTGAGCAGATGAAGCAAAAGTGCGATATGATATTTCTAGCCATCCCAGTCGAAGGCATCATAAAAATCGTCAAAGAATTTGAAGGCATCGGCGAAAACACGACCATCGTCGATCTTGGTAGCACTAAGCAAAAAATAATCGAAGCCGTACCCGAGAGCATCAGGCAAAATTTCATCCCCGCTCACCCGATGGCGGGCACCGAGTACTCCGGCCCGACCGCAGCTTTTTCGGGGCTTTTTAAAGATGCCGTCGTAGCCATTTGCGACTTTAAAGAAAGCGGCGAGATGCACGTCAAGCGCTCGGTCGAGCTGTTTTCGCACCTGGGCATGAAGATCATTTTTATGAGCGCGGCGGAGCACGACCATCACGCCAGCGTCATCTCTCACCTACCCCACGCTATCAGCTTTTCGCTAGCTAGTAGCGTACTAAAAAAGGAAAACAAAAAAAATATCATCGCACTAAGTGGCACTGGATTTAACGGTATGATCAGGATCGCCAAAAGCTCGCCCGTGATGTGGACGGATATCTTTAAACAAAACAAGCAAAATTTGATAAATTCGATAGACCTTTTCAAAAAAGAGCTTGACGAATGCGAAAATTTAATCAAAAACGAGCAGTGGGACGAGCTACGAGAATGGATGAGCGAAGCTAGAAAAATACGCGAAATTTTATAAATTCAGGCGCAAATTTACCTTAAATTTATCGCTTTTTAGTAAAATCGGTCTCTTTAAGATTTAGGAGATTTTTATGAGAAGACGCGGCAATCCAAATTTGATATTTTTCGGCGTTATTATTTTACTTTTAGTTGCGGCGGTAGCTTTTTTATTTACATCAAAAACATTTGAGCGCGAAGCCCCAAACATCGCCATCTCAGATCAAATTTACTGGAACCTAACCTCGCCTCTACCGATCAAGATAACCGACGAAGGCGGCGTAAAATCAGTTAAAATTTCACTCGTTGACGAAAAAGGCAGCGTAAATTTGCTGACTCAAAAATTTGAAGCGCCGTCTGAAATCGTCGATTTAAATTTGACCTTTCCTAAAACGGGATTTGGCGCGCAAAAAGATATCTACAACATCGTAATCGAAGCCACCGATACTAGCAAGTGGGGATTTTTCCTCGGCAACACGCAAAAAAAAGAGGTCAAGATCACCGTCGATAACAAAAAACCCGACGTAAACATCCTAAACCACTCATACGCCATCACTAAAGGCGGTAGCGCGACGGTCGTGTTTAAGGCGACTGATGAAATGCTAAAAGAGGTCTATATCGAGACGAACTACGGTAAAAAATTTATCCCGAGCAAATTCGTAAAAGACGGTTACTACGCTTCTTTAGTGGCTTGGCCGGCGCAACAAGGCTCGTTTAGCGCCGACGTCGTGGCGCTTGATGCGGCGGGAAATATAACCAAAGGCAAGATAAGATTTTTCTACCAAGACAAAAAATACCGCACCTCAAAGATAAAACTAGACGGCCAAAGTAGATTTTTAAACGAAAAAATCCCCGAGTTAGCGCAGCAATATGCCAAAAACTACGACGCTATGAGCAATCTGGAAAAGATGAAATTCGTCAATGAAAATCTCCGCGAGGCAAATGAGAAAATAATCTCGCAAATCGCCGCAAAAATCGAGATAGACGCGGCAGAAAACTTTAGCGTAAATAAATTTTACCCTCTAAAAAACGGCAAAGCGGTAGCGAGCTTTGGCGACCACAGATATTATACATTTGAGGATAAAGACGTCAGCGAAAGCTGGCACATGGGCATCGACCTAGCCTCGACGCAAAAAGCCGACATCGTCGCTAACAACGACGGCACGGTCGAATTTGCGGCAGATAACGGCATCTACGGGCGTAACGTCCTGATAAATCATGGATTCGGTCTATTTTCGCTCTATGGACACTGTAGCTCGCTAAACGTCAAAGCCGGCGACTCGGTCAAGGCGGGCGACGTCATCGCAAACACGGGCGTTACGGGTCTAGCGATGGGTGATCACTTACACTTTGGCATGCTAGTTCAAGGCATAGAAGTGCGCCCGGAGGAGTGGATGGATAACGGCTGGATGAAGGATAACGTCACGGGCGTTTTGAATGCGGCTAAAAAAATGGTCGAATAAATTTGTCGTTTTGTTGCAAATTTGTTGTATAATGGCAAGAGTAAGAAAAATAAGGGCGAAATTTTGAAACAAACAACTATAAAATCAACTGTAGAAGGCGTAGGTATCGGACTTCACAAGGGCGAGCCGATAAAAATCACGCTTGAGCCACTCGGGGCAAATTCTGGAATAATATTTTATAGAAAAGACCTCGGAGTGAGTTTTAAGGCAGAGCCGAAAAACGTGATAAACACTCAAATGGCAACCGTAATCGGCGGCAAAGAGGGCTACATTTCGACGATCGAACATCTCCTTAGCGCGATAAACGGCTACGGCATCGACAACGTCCGTATCGTCCTGGACGCCAACGAGGTGCCGGTAATGGACGGCTCGGCGATAAGCTACTGCATGATGCTGGATGAAGCTGGCACGGCTGAGCTAGAAGCAGATAAAAAAGTAATCGTAATCAAACGCCCGGTAGAAGTAAATAAAAACGGAAAATTCGCCAGAGTAACGCCGTCAAATAACCCAAAATTCGACTTTACTATCAAATTTGCCCACCCGATAATCGGCGAGCAAAATTACGTGTTCGAGTTTAGCAAACAAGCCTACATCGAAGAGATCGCACGCGCTAGGACGTTTGGATTTTTAAAAGACGTGCAGATGCTAAGAGCGCAAAATTTAGCCCTCGGCGGCAGCCTAGATAACGCCGTGGTTATCGACGATAATAAAATCTTAAATCCCGAAGGCCTGCGCTTTGAAAACGAATTCGTTCGTCATAAAATTTTAGACGCGATCGGCGATCTAAGCTTGATGGGCGCGCCTTTGATGGCTGATTATACGAGCTTTGCAGGCAGCCACGAGCTAAACCACGAGCTAACGCTAGCTATCCTAAGCGACGATAAAAACTACGAGATCGTCACGCTAAAAGGCGATTTCGCGCGCGAATATCAAAAGGTATTTGCATAAAAAATATCCAAATTTTAGTTATCGCTCTTAGCTCGCCGCTAATCGTCGGCGTTTATGACGAAAACGGCGAGCTTATGGAGCAAATTTCTAGCGAAAAAAAATCCGACGTCTCCCTTGTAAAAATAATAGACGAGATCTTAAACGGCGGCAAATTTAATCTACAAAAAATCATCTACGCAAACGGCCCGGGAAGCTTTATGGGCGTGAAGGTCGCCTACGTCGTTTTAAAGACGATTAGCATCGTAAAAGAGTGCGAATTTTACGCAGTTAGCGGCTTTGAGCTAAACGGCGGCGCACCGATACGGGCGAATAAAAATTTAAGCTTCGTAGATACTCCTTATGGCGTCAAACTGCAAAAAGCAGAGGCCGGCGAATTTGGCTTGCCGCAAAATTTAGCCGTTTTAAATCTAAATTTAGATACCCTACCAAATTACGTTATTCAAGCCGTTTAGGAGATTTCTTGCAAATTTTAGTTCCCGCCACGAGCGCAAATATCGGTCCCGGCTTTGACGCCTTGGGTCTTGCCTTAGAGTTGCACAATACAGTCGAGATAACGAGGGCAAACTTCGCCTCCGTGAGCATTTTGGGCGAAGGCAAAGACAACGCACTTCTTAAGAAAAACAACATTTTTTTATCTATTTTCAATGAAATTTACATCAAGCTAACGGGTAAAAAAGATACTTTTCGTATGATTTTTACCAATCAAATTCCGTTTTCTCGCGGCCTTGGTAGCTCCTCTGCGGTCATCACTTCAGCCATAGCGGCAGCCTACGCGGCAGCTGGGTTTAAGGCTGATAAAAGCGCTATTTTAAACCAGGCGCTAGTTTACGAAAACCACCCCGACAACATCGCTCCGGCGACGCTTGGCGGTTTTGTGAGCTCAGTCGTTGAAAACGGCAAGGTAAAATCCCTAAAAAAGCCTTTAAGCGCCGATATCAAAGCCGTCGTCGTGATCCCCGACAAGCCCATGAGCACGAATGAATCGCGCGCCAAGCTACCTAAAAATTTCACGATGAGCGAGTGCGTTAGCAACCTCTCTCACGCCGCATTTCTCACGGCTTGCTTTTTTAGCGAAAATTACGAGCTTTTGAGAACCGCAGCAAAAGACGTCATGCACGAACAAATCCGCATGCAAAACCTGCCAGAACTCTTTGAGGTGCGCAAGATGGCCCACGAAAACGGCGCTCTTTTGAGTACGCTTTCTGGCAGCGGGTCTAGCTTTTTAAACATTGTTTACGCGGACGATGCGGCAAATTTAAAACAAAAACTGCAAGATAAATTTAAGAGCTTTCGAGTTGAAATTTTTAATTTCGACAACGACGGGATAAAAATCCTACAAAGCTAAAAAAAAGCTAAAAGAAGTTATAATAATGGCTCAAAAATTTATCCCTATCAGGACGTGCGTAGTCTGCAAAAAGCGCTTTGGACAGCAAATTTTGCGTAGATACAGACTGATAAATTCTTCGCTATTTTTCGGAAACGGAAACGGACGCAGCTTTTATCTTTGCGAGGAATGTCTAAAAAAAGACGAGAAAATTTTAAGAAAATCGCTCGGAAGAGTCGCAGGCAGCTTTATAGCGACGCTACAAAACGGGCAAAATTTAAAGGAGATACTCTTAAATGGGGACTGTTCGAATTTCAGAGATAGCAAATGAGCTCGGCTACAATAGCAAAGAGGTTTTGGAAAAGGCTATTGAGCTTGGGCTAAAGGTCAAAACGCACTCAAGCGGCGTTAGTCCTGAAGAAGCGGCGGCGCTATACACCTACATCCAAACCGGCGAGATCCCCGAAGCTCTCAAGCAAAAACCCGAAAAGAAAAAATCGACCGTAAAAAAAGCGGAAGCTAAAGCGGGCAAAGAGGAAAAAGAAAGCAAGCCAAAAGAGGCTAAAAAACCAACCGCCGCAAAAGAAGAAAAGCCTTTGCCAAAAGAAAAAGTAGAAACAAAAAACGACAAGAAATCTGAAAAAGAGCAAAAAACAGTCATTCAAAAACCGGCCGAAAAAGCGCCGGAGCCAAAAATCCAAGCAGCTCCCAAAGAGGAGCCAGAAGCCCAGCCTGTGGCTACCGAGCCCGTTCAGCCAAAAGAAAGCTTAGCCGATGTTAGCCTGCAAAAAAGACGCGGCCTAGTCATCGTAAAAAAGAAAAAAGACGAGCAGCCAGCACCTAGAGCAAGCGAGAGAAGAGAGTCTGCGCCGGCGCTAAATTTGGAAAATATGTTTAAATTTAGCGACGAAAAGATCGAACGCAAAAAGAAAAAAGAGAAAAAACCGGTCGTCGCAACCAAAAAAGACGGCGCTACAAAGATGGATCTACTCGGCGACCGCGATATGGCGGACATCGTGATAGACGACGAAGACGTAGTTATATTGCCCGATTTTTCAGTACGAACGCAAACTCCGGAGCCTCAAAAAATCAAACAACCGACAAATACGGGCTATAAGCCGGTCCTAAATACCTCCATAAGCTCGTTTCTAGAACAAGGCACAGCGCGCAGGCCTCGCAAAAAACATAAAAAATCACAACGCGCCGACCATAACAACGAATCGGTAACCTACGTCGAGATACCAAAAGAGATCCGTCTTTACGAATTTGCTGACAAAATCAACAAGCAACCGAGCGAAATCATCGGCAAGCTCTTTATGCTCGGCATGATGACGACCAAAAACGACTTCCTGGACGAGGATGCGATAGAGATTTTGGCTGATGAATTCGGCATAGAGGTAAATATCGTCGATACGCAAGAAGCGTTTGACTACGTTAAGGCCTACGACGAAGAAGAGGAGCAACTAGACGATGCAAATTTGACCGTCCGAGCTCCTGTTATCACCATCATGGGTCACGTCGATCACGGTAAAACCTCGCTACTAGACTACATCAGAAACTCGCGCGTGGCAGCGGGCGAAGCGGGTGGCATCACGCAACACGTGGGCGCCTACATGGTAAATAAAAACGGCAAAAATATTACCTTTATCGACACTCCGGGTCACGAAGCGTTCACGGCCATGCGCGCAAGAGGTGCCAAGATTACCGATATCGTCATCATCGTGGTCGCAGCCGACGACGGCGTGAAACCACAAACCAAAGAGGCTGTGAGCCACGCAAAAGCCGCCGGCGTACCGATCATCATCGCGATAAACAAGATGGATAAAGAGGCTGCAAACCCCGACAAAGTAAAAAGCGAACTAGCCGAGCTAGATATCCTATCCACCGACTGGGGCGGCACGTACGAGTTTGTACCTATCTCTGCAAAGATGGGCACGGGCATAGACGATCTACTAGAGATCGTACTTTTGCAGGCTGAAATTTTAGAGCTAAAAGCAAATGCGAAAGCAAACGCTAAAGCCGCCATAATAGAAAGCTCGCAGCAAAAAGGGCGCGGTCCGGTTGCTACGGTTATCGTAGAAAACGGTACTCTAAGAGTCGGCGATATCGTGGTCGCAGGTGTCGCATACGGTAAGATAAGAACGATAACCGACGATCAAGGCAAAATTTTAAAAGAGATAAAACCGGGCGAATGCGGCGTGATAATGGGTCTTAGCGAGATTCCAGAAGCCGGTGAAACGCTAATAAGCGTCAAAACCGACAAAGAAGCCCGTGAATATGCACAGAAAAAGGCCGAATATTTGCGCCAAAAAGAGCTCAGCAAGACAACGAAAGTAAGCCTAGAAGAGCTTAGCGAAAAGATCGCCGAGGGCGAGCTAAAATCGCTCCCTGTCATCGTAAAAGCCGACGTTGGCGGCTCGCTAGAAGCTATCAAGGCAAGCCTAGAAAAGCTTCGCAACGACGAGATAAAAGTAAATATCATCCACTCGGGCGTGGGCGGCATAACTCAAAGCGACGTGGAGCTAGCCAAAGCGAGCGAAAACTCCGTGATTTTGGGCTTTAACATAAGACCGACGGGCGAAGTAAAAGAAAAAGCCAAGGAAAGCGGCGTCGAGATCAAAACCTACAACGTCATCTATAACCTACTCGACGACGTAAAGGCGATCCTAAGCGGCCTAATGTCGCCTGTCATCCACGAGGAGCAGCTCGGACAAGCCCAAGTACGCCAGGTCATCAACGTCCCTAAAGTAGGCGCGATCGCAGGCTGCATGGTGACGGAAGGTACGATAAACCGCGGCGCGAAAATCCGCCTAATCAGAAACGGCGTAGTCGTACACGAGGGCACCGTAAGCTCGCTAAAACGCTTCAAAGACGACGTGAGAGAGGTAGCGCGCGGCTTTGAGTGCGGCGTAGGTATCGACGGATATAACGACATCAGAGAAGGCGACTACATCGAGAGCTTTAAAGAAGTAGAGGAGCAAGCCAGCCTATGAACCCCTCGGAGATAAAGCGGCTGCGCACGCAAAGCGTACTAAAAGAGCTTCTACCTGAGGCTCTATCTACGCTTGAGGACGAGCTTTTACGCGGACTGTGCGTGACCGACGTCGAGTGTAAAAAAGGCAGATACGACGCATTCGTATACCTCGATAAGATGATGTTTGACGAGCGCGAGCAGGCCTATATACTAGACCGCCTAAAACGCGTATCAAAGCACCTACAAAACCACTGCATGGCAGCTGAGGGCTGGTATAGGGCGCCAAATTTTCACTTTAAATTTGACGACAGGCTCGAGTATCAAAACCATATGGACGATTTGTTTGAAAAAATCTCAGAGGATCTAAACAAAAATGCAAAATCTTGAAAATTTGATCTCGCAGTGCGGCGTGCAGCTCTACGACGTCGAGGTCGCAAACGAAAACGGCAGAGCTATTTATAGGATCTACATCGCAAAACCTGGCGGCGTAAATTTAGACGACTGCGAAAAGGTTTCACGTTTGCTTTCGCCGATATTTGACGTCGAGCCGCCGCTTAGCGGAGACTACGTGCTAGAGGTTAGCTCGCCGGGTCTGGAGCGAAAGCTAGAAAAACCGAGCCATTTTATCTCGAGTATCGGCGAACTGGCTAAAATTTCAGCCGAAGTAGACGGCGAAAACAAAAAACTAAAAGGCAAAATTTTATCCGCCGACGATGAAGAAATATCGTTTGAAAGCGAAGGTCAAATTTTAAAAATAAAAATCGCAAACATAAAAAAGGCGAAAACCTATATCGAGTGGTAAGCTGCAAATTTAAAGGCTCAAATTTATTGAGTTAAATTTTACAAATTTGAGCTCTTTAAATTTATATCGCAAAGTTAAAACGCACCGCAGTCAAATCTCTTAAATTTAACCTTTCAAATTTTAAAACCGCCTCCGCGTAAATTTAAAATTTCCACAAAAAGCAAAAAACAATGGCGTAAATTTCGGCGATTCTACCCGCCTATTCTCAAGAGCGCGTAGCGTAAATTTAATACCCGACTAGCAAAACATAAGCTAACTTTGGCTATAATCCCTAAATTTTTTAAAAAGTAGGAATCATGAGCTTTTTAGATATTTTTTCCAAAACGAGAAAGCAACAATCCGCTCCTAGCGAGGCTCCGGCGCACTGGGTCAAATGCGACAGCTGTCACTCGCTGATGTATTACAAAGAGGTCGAGGCAAATTTTAACGTCTGTCCAAAGTGCGGTTTTCACATGAGATTAGCCGCCGATAAGAGGATAGCAATGATCTGCGACGAGGGCAGTTTCGTCGAGCTTGATACCAAGCTAAAGCCCGTCGATCCGATCAAATTCGTCGATAAAAAATCCTATAAAAAACGCATAAGCGAAAACGAGGAAAAGACCGGCAGAAGTTCGGCCGTGATCTGCGGCGAAGCCAAGATCGACGGCATGAACGTGCAGCTGGCGGTTTTTGATTTTAGCTTTATGGGCGGCTCTTTAGGCTCAGTAGAGGGCGAAAAGATCGTGCGCGCCGTAAAAAGATCGCTCGATAAAAAACAGCCTCTCATCATCGTTTCGGCTTCGGGCGGAGCGAGGATGCAGGAGAGTACGTTTTCGCTAATGCAGATGTCAAAAACTTCCGCCGCGCTAAAGTTGCTTGACGAGGCTAAGGTGCCCTATATATCGGTCTTAACCGATCCTACGATGGGCGGTGTGAGCGCGTCTTTCGCGTGGCTAGGTGATATCATCATCGCAGAGCCGGGCGCTCTCATCGGCTTTGCCGGACAACGCGTTATCAAACAAACCATTGGAGCCGATCTGCCTGAGGGCTTTCAAAGATCGGAGTTTTTGCTAGAGCACGGCCTAATAGACGCCATAGTCGAGCGTAAAGAGCATAAACAGTTTTTAAGCGATATGATAAGACTGCTCTCAAACAACCCGGCCTACACCGCTAAGCAGCCGAGCGCTCAAAATTTGGACGACGAGGAATAAGTTTGGAAATTTCCGTGTTTTGCATTCAAAAGTCAAAACGTGAAAATTTTGAAAACGAGATCAAAGAGTACGCGAAGATGTCGTCAAAATTCGCCAAAATTTCAGACGTCGTTATCTTTAACGACAAGATCGCCAAAGCCCAGAGCAAAGGGCGAGACGAAGCGCTAAAAGCCTATGATGAGGTTTATGAGCCGAATTTAAACGGCTTTTGCGTGGCGCTTGACGAAGCGGGTCGCGAATTTAACAGCGAGGAGTTTGCCAAACTCATCTCGGATAAGGCTCAAATTTCTTTTTTTATCGGCGGAGCTTACGGGCTGAGCCAAAATTTTAAACAAAAAACCGACGCTGTCGTTAGCCTCAGCCGCATGACGATGGCGCACAAGATCGCCAAACTTATGCTTCACGAGCAGATTTTCAGAGCTCTTTGCATAAACAAGGGCCATCCATATCACAAATAAAGGAACAAAATGCGCAAAAGCGACCTGGAGCAGTTTAAGGCACTTTTACTGGAGCGAAAAGCACAGATAACTAAAAATATTTTAGACTCGTCAAACGAGATGGCAGGACTACGCCAAAGCGGCGTCAGCGACGAGTTTGATATCGCCTCCGTAAACGCCGATCAGCTCATCGAGCAATCAATCAGCGCTCAACAAAGACAAGAACTAGCCGAGATCGATGTCTCGCTGCGAAAGATCGCCAACAAAACCTACGGCATCTGCGAGATGTGCGAGGAGGATATCGGGCTGGCGCGTTTGCGAGTCAAACCGCACGCAAAATACTGCATCACCTGCCGTGAGATAGTGGAAAAAACCGCAAAATAGGGGTACGCCATGCAAATCAAACGTTTTATAGCTTGCGCCGTGCTTTACCTGATCGTAGTCAGCGCGATCGTTTATCTTTTTGAGGGAGGCTCTTACGAGCTTCATCTTAAATTTGCCCTCTTTGGCAGCGGCGCCGAGTATGCGTTAAATTTACCCGTCGCCGTTTGGATGATACTGCCGCCTGCGATTTTGACGATATTTTGCGTGCTTCACATGGCTTATCACGGGTTTAAATTTTACGCCTTTAAACGCAAAATTTCGCACGACGAGAAATTTTATAGAGATCTCGGCAAAGAAATTTTACTCGGCCTTGATACAAACAAAGACTTTAAAACGAACTTTTATAAAATCCCATCCCAGATAGCTAGAGTCCTCTCGCCATGGGATAGGTATAAAGACGCGAGCATCGAGGGTGAAGAGCTACAAAATGTTCTAGATATAATGCGCACGGTCAAAAACGGCGAAGTCGCCGACCTAAAGAAATTTAAGCTGCCCAAAGACAATCCGCTCTTTATCAAAAACGAGCTAAACAAAATAGCAAATTTGGACGGCTACTATCTAGAAACACTTAAAAAACCTATGGGCGATCAGGGCGAAATAGTCCGCGAAGCAAGGCAAAAGCTAATAAATTTAGGCTCGCTCGCCGATATCAAAAAATTTGCTCCAGATCTGGACGAAAAAGAGATCATGACTCTTATCGCCCGCTTTGCCAAAGACGAGATAAATTTGAGCAACGACGATATTTTAGAGCTGTTAAATTCGGATAAAATTTCAAAAGACAGCTTTAATATCAGCGCCGCGACGCTAAAAAGCAAAATCGCTCCGGACGCTATCATCGGCATCTTCGAGCGCCTCAAAAACGAACGCCAAGAGGCGCAGGAAGCCTACGTTTATCTACTGTTTGAGTTTGAGATGCTCGAGCGCGCGCAGGAAGTTTTAGCAGGCCTTGAAGCCGGCGAATATCAAAATTTCCGCACCCTGCTATATCTCAGACAAAACGGCAAGAACGTCCCGACCGATCTATTTTTCAAGCACGCCCATTGCTGATAGATTTTTCAAAAAAGCCGCTTTTTCTAGCTCCGCTCGCGGGCTTTTCGGATCTGCCGCTTAGAAGCGTAGTCAAGCAGTTTGGCTGCGACGTGACTGTAAGCGAGATGATAAGTGCAAACGCCCTAGTTTACGAGGGTAGTAAAACGCTTGAGATGCTCAAAAAATCGCCGCTTGAAACGCCCTATATCGTGCAGATCGCAGGCAGCGACGCGGATATAGTAAAAAAAGCGGTAGAAATTTTAAACGATATCGACGGTATCGACGGTATCGATCTAAACTGCGGCTGCCCTGTGCCAAAAGTCGTCAAGCAGTCCGCGGGCTCGGCACTGCTAAAAGATATCTCGAATCTAAAACGAATCGTAGAAACCATCAAAAAAACCTCAAATAAGCCAATGACTAGCGTCAAATTGCGCCTAGGTTTTGATGAAAAAATCCCTGAAATTTTAGCCCTCGCTGCGCAGGACGCCGGAGCGGACTACATCGCATTTCACGGACGCACGAGAGCGGGCGGCTACACGGCAGCGGTCGACTACGCTGCGATCGGCCGAGCCAAAGAAGCGGTAACCATCCCAGTCATCGCAAACGGCGACATCTCGCCGGAAAACGCCGCCCAGGCGCTAAATTTAACCAACGCAGATGCGCTAATGATAGGACGCGCCTGCATCGGCAAGCCGTGGGTTTTCCACGAGATCAAAACGGGCGAGAGTATCGATGCGGCGACGAAAAAGGCGATCATCTTGGCGCATTTTGACGCGATGATCGAGCACTATGGCGAGCACGGAGCGGCGATATTTCGCAAGCACCTACACCGCTACTCCAAAGGTATCGACGGCGCCAGCGCCTTTCGCGACGAGATAAATCACATCGCCGAGCCTGAGATCCTGCGTCAAAAAATCCAAACCTTTTTCTAGCCATGCAAGGCTACATCCTGCACACGCAAAAAGTGCGCGACGAGGACCTGCTCGTCTACATCCTCACGCCCTCGCTGCTAGTCAAATCCTACCGCTTCTACGGCGCGCGCCACTCAAACGTCCTGCAAGGCTACAAGATCGACTTCGAGCTCGAAGGCGGCGAAAACTTCCTCCCGCACCTGCGCAGCGTCCTGCACCTAGGCTACCGCTGGCTGCTCTCGCGCGAGCGCCTGCTCGTATGGCAGCAGTTTATGCGCCTACTCTACGCGCACCTGCGAGACGTCGAGCAGATGGACGAGGTGTATTTTCGCGAGCTTGAGCTTTGTGCCTCGCGCTTTGACAGAGGCGCTCCAAAACGCCTACTCATCGAGAGCTACGTACGCATTTTAGAGGCTGAGGGCAGGCTACACGATGAGCTTTTTTGCTTTATCTGCGATGAACCCGTAGAGGATAGCGTGGCGATAGCTAGGAGCTTCTTGCCCGCTCACGAGCACTGCGCCGCACAAAAGGGCTTTAGTGTAGAAAAGATAAAAATGCTCTTTAGCGAGCGCTCTACGCTGCTACTTGATGATGACGAGATAGACGCGCTCTACTCCATTTTACTTCAGGGGCTTTGATCAAATTTGGCGTTTCAAATTTGACTTGCCAGAGTTTGCTTTCAAATTTAACCCGCTCAAATTTGACACGGACGGATCTCGCCGTGCCCTGCTCCCGATATCCAAATTTATCAACTCAAATTGCATCAAATTTACCGCCTCTTTACCTGGTTTTGGCTAAGATTTTGCAAATTTGACTTAAGGGATAAATTTGAAAAAATTCGCACTCGGCTTTGCCGCTCTTTTTCTTGCCGTTTTCGTAAATTTCCTCTACGAAAAGCTATCTCGCCCTACTCATTTTACCGTCACTCCCGATACTAAAATAGACCCAAACTCCGAGCTAGCTAAATACGTAACGCAAGAGGAGATAGACGACTTTGGTTTTAGATACTGGGATATAGACGAATACGAGGAAAACAACGCCACCCTTAACGCTTTAAGAAATTTGCTGAGGCTAAAAGATACGGATAAGATTTTAAATTTTATGACAAGAAACGGGCTTAGCGCCGACATAAAGATGAAGGCAAACACTACTCCGCTGATGTACGCTAGCTTTTACGACGACGAAGCCACGGCAAAAAGGCTTATAGATATGGGCGCAAACGCTCATGCGCGAGATAGCTACAAACTCTCGCCTCTGGCCTACGCCATAGAAAACAACTCTACAAAGACCGTTAAGCTGCTGCTTGATAGCGGAGTAAGGCTTGAGGAAGTCAAGGCGGTGCAGTTTTATCTAACCCACGCAGTATATGCCTTGATAGATAGTATAGTGATAGATAAAGACGACGTACATATAAATTACGGTTTTATGGATATCGACTCAAAGGACGCAGTAGATCCATTCCACTACGTCATATCCAATAATCTACTGGAAACTTCAAAAATGTTTTTTAAGCTGGGATATAAGCCCGAATGTAAATTTAAAGCCCAAAGATATGAAGAATTTGACTGCTTTGACAGGCTGAGCATAATACCAAACTACGAACCTATGCTAAATTTATTACTAGACAACAACGTTTCGGGGCAGCCTACCAGCGAGGAGCTGAAAGAGGCGTATAAAAAATGCTATATAAGACACAAGTGGGCAGTTGAAGACAAAGAAAAATACATCTATAAAATGAATCAAGGCAGAGACGAAGAGGCCGAAGAAAAGATAAAGAAAAAGTATGATAAATACAAATATGCTCCTTACTGGCACATATATCAAGACGGCCTTTTGCAATACAAACCAAAGCCGATAGACCCGAAAAAGATAGAAGAATTTGATAAAGAGATAGACTACTATAAGCAACATTGTTCAGATGAAAATTCTACGTTTAAAGATACCGAATCTTTTGTAAAATGGGCAAATGAAGAAAAAAGAGGGGAATATGTACGGCAGTTTTTAGAAGCGCATAAAAATAATCCCGCTAAGGTGATCTATATTGGCGCCAATATAAGTAGTCAAGACAAAGAAAAACTAATATCCAATAAGCTAATCCAAAAATTAAGGAGCAAAGATGCCGCAGAGCGACGATAACGTATCCTCTTATGCGCAGTAGGAGCAAGGAGATAGCCGACCGGCAAAAGTCAAATTTGACCGAAAGAGCGGTCAAATTTAAGCTAAATTTGACGAGTACTCACTCCTCGTCGGTCAAATTTTGCGCCCCGGCGGCGAAAAACGTATCGCTGTGGATGTTTTCAAAAGCAGCCTTTAGCGAGACGAAAAGCTTTGGATTTTGCTTTTCTAAATTTGCCAAAAGCTCCTTAGTTTCAGCTCTGGCGTGAGGCATCTTGATATCAAATCGCATCGCAGGACACGCCTCGTCGCCAATAACCGTAAGCCCGTTTCGCACGGCGTTTTCGCGCAGCTGCCTTTCGCGCACGAATATAAACGGCCTGATAACCTCGATACCGTTTGCCGCGACGTATTTGGGAGCAAGCGTTCGTAACGCGCCGTTATAAGTAAAATTCATAAAAAAGCTCTCGACCGCGTCGTCGAGGTGGTGGGCGATGGCGAGCTTGTTAAAGCCGTGCTCGAGCGCGTAGGTATAGAGATAGCCGCGCCTCATACGCGAGAAAAAGCTACAAAAGCTGGAGTTTTTGCGGATCTTGTCCTTAGATATCTCAAAGATCGAGCTATCGATCACGTCGTGCTCGATACCGTGCTCGGCGCAGTGGCGCGTGAGATATGCATAGTCCTCGCCCATGCCGTAGCTTAGCGTCACGGCCTTAAACTCAAATTTTTCGGGCGTGACATTTTGCATGTGTTTTAGCACATGCGCAAGCGCGAGGCTGTCCTTGCCGCCGCTAAGACCGAGCAAAATTTTATCCCCGCCGCGCACCATGCGATATCTGGCGTTAGTCTGCCCGACCTGGCGCAGCAGCCGCTTGCTAAGCTCTATCATAGTCGCTCAATCATCGCGAGCATGAACTGCGCGCTCACGTTTGCCGAGTCTTGTAAAAATTTATCGAAGTCAAACTCCGCACTGCCGCCTGCCTCGTCGCTGATGGCGCGAAGCACAAAAAACGGCACACCTAGACTCTCGCAGACTAGCGCCACGCTAGCGCCCTCCATCTCGGCCGCATCGGCTTTGAAGGTCGCTTTTAGCCACTCTTTTTTCGCGTTGTTGCAGATAAACTGATCGCCCGTGGCTATTACGCCGCCTTTTAGCTCGATGCCTTTTTCGGCCGCGACACTAGAGGCTAACGCGTTTAGTGCGTCGTCGCTTTTGATAAAAACACTGGTCTCGGGTACGTAGCCGTGCGGGTGTCCAAACGCCGTAATATCGACGTCGTGCTGCACAAGGCTAGTCGCATAAAGCATATCGCCGATTTTTAAATTTGGATTTAGCGCGCCTGCGACGCCGGTAAAAAGTAGCTTGTCGGCGCCAAATTTCTCTATCATCGCGCTTGCGGTAAGAGCGGCGTTTACCTTGCCGATCTTTGAGTAGGCGATCACGAGCTCTTTACCGCCGAAATTTGCGAGGTAAAATACGTTATTTGCGTGCTTAACCTCTCTGTAATCCTTGATGCGCTCAAGCAGAGGAGCGACCTCCTCGCGCATCGCGCCTAAGATCGCTATCATTTAAGCTCCTTTAAAAGCTCGTCAAGGCTGCTAAGATCGGTGACGCTAAAGGTCGGCTTTTCGGTGATTTTTTTGTTGATGCCTTTTAGCACGTTACCACCGAACTCCACAAACATATCAACCTCGTTTTCGATGCTTTTGATACTTTGTTTGTATAAAACAGGGCTAACGAGCTGGGCTTTTAGCAAATTTAACGCTTCGTCTTTCGAGCCGTAAGGCTTAGCCGACGCATTTGAAACGACTGGGGCAAATTTAGCGGCTAATGCCGGCTCTAGCTGCGCCGTTAGTTTCTCGCTCGCGTTTTTCAAAAGCGGGCAGTGGCTGATGACGGACATATTTAGAGGCAGTACGCGCTTAGCGCCTGCTTCTTTAAACGCAGACTCAAATTTGGAGATGTCGTCTTTTAGCCCTGCGATCACGATCTGACCGTCGCAGTTGTAGTTCGCGGCGTAAATTTGATGGCCGTCCGCTTGCGCGTTTTTGCAAATTTGCTCGACCGTCTCGTCGCTAAGCCCTAAAACAACGCTCATCGTCACGTCTTTGCCCGCGCAGTCCTCTTGCATAAATTTACCGCGTAAATTTACGATCCTAAGCGCATCGACAAAATCAAACGCGCCGCTAACCGCAAGCGCGCTAAACTCGCCCAAAGAGTGGCCAAGCGCAAATCTAGGCTCTAAATTTACGCTTTGCTTTAAAGCAAGATAGCACATAAGCGAATTTAAAACGATGGCGGGCTGAGTAAATTCGCTCCTGTTTATAAGGTCATTTTCGTTGAAAAGTAGATTTGAAAAGTCGATTTTTAGGCTATCGCTTGCATTTTGCAAAAGCTCGGCGGCCGGGCGGAAATTTTCGTAAATTTCCTTACCCATGCCGATACTTTGCGAGCCTTGCCCCGGAAATATAAACGCCGCTCTCATCTAGGTACTCTTAGTGGCAACCGCATCCGCCGTCATCGTGATGATGACCGTGTCCGCCGCAGCAACCATCCTCTTTGTGATCGTGATGACCGTGGCCTCCGCAGCAACCGCCTTCGCCGTGGTGATGGTCGTGGTCGTGTCCGCCACAACCGCATGTATGTGCGCCGCCTACCATGCCGGTAGCTATCTCGTCCTCTGTAGCATCGCGTTTATCGAAAATTTGAACCTTAAACTCCAAATCCTTGCCTGCATAAGGGTGATTAAAATCAACCGTCACGTCGTCCTCGCCGATAGATTTTACAATCACGCGTACGCTCTCGCCGTGCTCGCCTTGACCGAAAAGCTCCATGCCCTCTTTTAGCTCGATGCCCGCAAATTGCTCTTTAGGCAGCATTTGAACCGCGCTAGAGTCATACTCTCCGCAAGCCTGTGCAGCCGGGATAACGATAACCTTTGTTTCGCCCTTTTCTAGTTTAGTAACTTCTTCTTCTAGCTTCTCGATAATATGTCCGCGACCTGTTAAAAAGGAAATTTCTTGCCCAACCTGCATATTGGACTCTAAAATTTCGCCCGTTTTTGCGTCTTTTAGCTCATAAAACATAGCTATAACTTGTTCTTTCACGTTCTTCTCCTATTTATGAAAATAACGTGATTATATCGTTAAATTTATTAAAGAATGTTTTAGTTTCGAGTAGGTGCAGCTTTGGCTTCTTTGCTGTCCGGATAGCCTAGTTTTAGCGCTTTGTAAAATTTATTCGCACTCGCCGTGTCTTTTATCTTATCAAAGCTAATAGCAGTGTGATAAAGAAGCTTTGGCGTATATTCGGCCTTGTCGTAAAGCTGGATACTTTGCTGGTAGTATTTTATGGCGTTGTTGTAAGCTTTTTGCTGATACGCTATCTCGCCGAGATAAAAATTCGCCATTGCAGGCTTATGATCTTTGCTTAAAAGATATTCGTATCTAGCCTTTGCATCGTCGAGCTTACCTGCGTCAAATAGCTTTTTAGCTTCGCTTGCTACATCTTGATTTTTTTGTTTGGTAAAATCAATTTTCGGAGCTTGTGGCTCAGCAGCGGCTGGGCTATTGCTAGCTACCGGCTTGTCTTCATCGTTTTTTTTTGTGGTAGCGGGTGCGGCGTTGCTCTTATCTATCAAAGCGCCCATATCCTTAAGGGCTTTGGTGATTTTAGCGTTGTTGGCCTCTTGTATTTTTCGGCTTTCTTCTACGTATTTTTTAAGCTCGTCAAAATCACTTTTTGCGGTAGAATTTCCGTCGTTTCCTTCGATATCGTTTAGTCTTTTTTCTATCCTAGACATTCTTGAGTTTAGTCCGTCTAGTACACTTTGCAAGCCCTCTAAGCGCTCTTGCATAGCATTTAAATTTGACTCGACGTCGCCCATGTTTCTACTTAAATTTTCTACGTTTTGCTTGTTCTTTAGAAAAGTTTTTTCGTTATCGGTCAAACCGTAGGGACTCGAGCTATCTAAATTTCCAGCATCAAATACCGAAATTTCATTGGAGGCGGAATAAGAGAGAGTGGCTCCTATAAAAAGAGCCACGAAAGTTTTTAAATTCGTCATAAAATTAATTATGGAAGAACTTTAAATTCAGCACGTCTATTTTGAGCGTCGCAAGCTTTTGTTTTGTCTGTGCAAACAGGATTGCTTTCGCCGTAGCTTACAACCGTGATTCTGTCAGCTGCAACGCCTTGTTTTACAAGCGCGTCTTTAGCAGCTTTTGCTCTTTTTAGACCAAGTGCATAGTTGTACTCATCTGTACCCCACTCGTCGCAGTTACCCTCTACTTTTACAGAAAGAGCTTGAGCCTCTGATTGATTAAATAGGCCTGCGTTTGTGTTGATAGCAGACTGCATGTCGCCTTTGATATTAAATTTATCAAAGTCAAAGTATACAGTTTGAACTTGACCTTCAATGCTTGAGATTAATTGTTGCAATCTCTCGCTATCACTCATCATGTTATCGCTTGAGTTCATACCGCCCATATTTTGATTAGCGTCAGCGCTCATATCAACTTCAGGGTTTTTAGAGCTACAACCGCTCAACAATAAAGCCGCAATAGCAGCAGAAGTTAAAACTACTTTTTTCATTTTCATCCTTTTATAGAAATTTAACGTGATTATATCATAAAATTTACTAAATATTACCAATCAATAGACTGAATTTTGCCGATTTTTAACGGAAATTGGAAACTTTTGTTCTCGTTTACGCGAATTATACCAAGTGAACTCTGTCCTCCAAGCTCTTTTATAAACACTACGCTTTGCCCGTCGCTAGAAAATCTAGGGTATAAGTTTTTACCGCTTGCGGTAAGCTGTCTGATGTAATCAGTCTGCGTAGAGATCATGTAAATGTTAAAATCTCTCGTTCCAAAGCTACTCTTGCCGTCTTCTCTACTAGAATAAACTATATAGTTTTGATAGGTACTAACGGAGTTGTTGTTTTTGCCGTGATAGACCAACTGCTCAAAGCCGCTTCCATCGACGTTTTGCGCGAAAACGTTAGGATAGCCGAGTCTATCAGAAACGAAAACTACGCGTCTATCGCCGTCGACAAAGTTGCCATTAACGTCTATACCGCTATAGTTGGTTACCTGAGATAGCCTTTTTGAATTTAGATCATATATATAGATATCAGGCTGATCTTGTGGAGCCATAGTTAACAAAATTTTATCTCCGCTTTGACTAACGTCAGAGGCTATAAGCATACCTCCCTTGCTATCTAAAATTTTAGTTTTTTGGCCGCTCGCAACATCGTATCTATAAAGAACTAAGTTTTTACCGCTGTAATCAGAGTAGTAAAACGCGCTCTGATTAGCTCCTACCCATTTAGGAAATATATTCAAACCGCCGCGAACAAGTACTTTTTGGTAGGTCAAAGTGTAGTCGGCTATAACGATCTCGCTTTGCTTTGAACCGGTTCCTTTGGCAAAGATGATAAATTTCTCCATCCAGTTTACAGGCGGCATTTTTAGCTCGTTAATGAGCTCAACTATCGCTTTGTGTGCGATAAATGGATACTTTGCCCCGTCGTTCATATTGTAAATTTTCTCATACTGAGTGGTTGCCGTTTTTGCATTAATTAGCTTAACCCTGAGGGTTAGAGGCGAGTTTGCAGAGCCCTCAAGCGCGTATCTAAATATAAGCTGCGCACCCTTTTCGCTCATCACGTTCGTATTCGAGTCGCCTTCATAGCTACTGGCGATATATTCGTCCACAACCTCAAAATCAGAGCTGACCTTCAAGTCGCCCAACATAATTTTATGAAATTTGCTTTTAAAAGCCTGATCGCCGACAGCCGTTGTAGCGTCTTGAAGCACGATTTTTGGTAGGGCTAAGCCTTTGTTGACGACCGAAATAGTTGCATCAACAGCAAAAAGCCAACTGGTAAAAGCAAGAAAAAGTAAAATTTTCTTCATTTTTCCTCCATTATTCTAGTTTGTCTTCTAGTTTGGTTCCGAGCCTAACGGCTCTGCCTATCTGGGTAGGCGGCGGAAATTTCTCAAAAGTCATACTTTGCAAGAAATCCCTAACTTTGTTATTAAATTCGCTATTATACGATAACTTTTTTATATCGTAACTAAACGATCCATCAATGCCAATGACGATCTCAACCTCCGCCTCATCGGTAGAATCGGCCTTATAAGCACTCCATTTACTCTGCAAAATTCTACTAATCATACCGAAGTATTCGTTGTATTCGCCTGTCATTTGCGACTTTGGAGTCTTGGCAACCTGATCTAAGGTAAGCGCATTTATAACGTCGCTAGCTTTTTTTTGCTGGCTCGTTATCTGGACTTTTTCCGGTTTTTTACGACTTTGCTCTTTTGGTTGCTCTTTTTTCTTGGCAACCTTATCTTCTTTTAGTTTAGAGGTGTCGATACTGCCGAATAAATCCTTTAAATTTGGCTCTTCGATCTTTTTTTCTTCAGGTTTTGGCGGTGCAGGATCCGGTTCAGGCGGCTTGTTTGTAGTGTTCGGCTTTGGCTCTTCTTTTTTAACCTCTTCCTTTACCGGTTGAGGTTTTTCCTCTTTTACAATCTCTTTTTTAGGCTCAGGTGCTTTTACGGTGATGTCGGGCTCGCGCTCAACTATCATAATATCCATAAAGGCATCTTTAGTATCGGTGTATTTTTTCGGCTCTTCTTTAAAATAAGTAAGCTTAATAAAAATACCGCTTATGATACAAAGGTAAAGAAAAGCCGATAGTAAGAAGTAACCGGAAGTGTTAAATTTGAGATCAAATTTATCCATTAGTTTGGAGCGCCACCTTTGTAAAGCCTGCGTTTTTTACACTCTTTAAAACAAACATCACATCATCGTATATGAGGCTTTTGTCGGCCTTAATATAAACAGGCGAGTTTTTATCGTATTTTGCCCCGATAAGCACTATATTGTCAGGAAGTTCGCGCAAATTCATGGTATTTTGATCTATTCTAACCTTTTTTGTGGCATCAACGATAACAGTCAAATCTTTTTTTTGAGCCGAGGATGTTTTAGTTTTTGAGCCGTCCGGTAGCAAAATTTGCTCCTCATAAACGATAGTAGGCGTCGTAACCATAAGGATCGCCAGCAAAACAAGCATGATATCCACGAGCGGAGTTATGTTTAGCTCCGGAGTTTCGTCGAGATTTATCATTGATCTTCTTTAAGCGTTACTAGGATATCGACTTCGCGCCTGATGACGCCCATGAGTTCATAAGCTTTTCGTTTGATAAGCAAGCTAAACGTATAAGCGGGAATTGCTACAAATATACCTGCTCCGGTAGCCACGAGAGCCTCACTAATAGCTGGAGCAATAACTCCTAACGACGAATTCCCTCCGCCTTGACCAAGCTGAGAAAATGTCTCCAAGATAGAAACAACCGTACCGAAAAGTCCGATAAAAGGCGATGTAGAGGCGATGATGCTAAGCCAAGTGATGCCGCTAGTGGCATTTCTTTCCGAGATACTAACGGCAACCGAAAGCTTTTCTTTGGACACGGAGCCACTTACGAATCTTTTTAAAACAGAGTCGTTTAGAGTATGTTTAGAGCCGCCCATTAACAGCGACTCAAGCGCATTTTGCTCTTTTTTTTGCCAAGAGCTAAGCCCTGCCATACGAGACAAAAGTATGGTAAGGCTTATTATGAAATAAAAAGAGAGCCAACTAAGTACGAATATAGTGATAAAACTACTTCTTGATAAGTAGTTCAAAAAAATATCAAGCCCAGCCACTATCTTGTCCGAGCCATACTATCTAGTTTTGCTACGGCAGCGGCCATAGCGTTGTTCTCGCTGCTCATGCTAGCGATCAGATCCTTCGCCTTTTGCAATGAATTTGCTATCTCGCTCTCAGAATTTCCAGACACGTGAACGGCACCGTCGGCAAGGATGGTCGCCTTACCCTCGTTTATCTCGGCATATCCCCAGTTTATCGCGACGGCATCATGGCTTTTATCTTCGCTCTCGATATCAATAACACCGGCCTTTAAAAGCGAGATAAGTGAGGCGTGTCCAGGCAAAACACCAAACTCGCCTTCACTGCCTGGCAAAACTACGCTTTTAATATCGTTTGAAAACACTAAACCCTCAGGCGTAACGATTTCTAAATGTAATTTACTCATTACTTTTCCTTTAAATTTAGGCTTTAAGTTTCTCGGCTTTCGCTATCGCTTCGTCGATGTTTCCTACCATATAAAATGCGTTTTCCGGCAAATCATCATATTTGCCTTCCAAAATTCCCTTAAAACCGGCAATATTTTCCTCAAGGCTTACATATTTACCGGGGCTTCCCGTAAACACCTCTGCAACAAAGAACGGCTGAGATAAAAATCTCTCAATCTTTCTAGCGCGGTCAACCGTGACCTTATCTTCTTCGCTAAGCTCGTCCATACCAAGGATAGCGATGATATCTTGAAGGTCTTTGTATTTTTGTAAAACCGCCTGTACACCGCGAGCTACTTTATAGTGCTCACCACCCAAAATTTGAGGATCAAGCATTCTTGATGTCGAATCAAGCGGGTCAACCGCAGGATAAATTCCTTTTTCTGCGATAGCTCTGTTTAAAACGGTAGTCGCATCAAGGTGTGCGAAAACGGTTGCAGGAGCCGGGTCGGTAAGGTCATCCGCAGGAACGTAAACAGCCTGAACCGACGTGATTGAACCTTTTTTGGTTGACGTAATTCTCTCTTGGAATTTACCCATTTCGCTCGCCAAAGTCGGCTGATAACCAACGGCTGACGGGATACGTCCAAGAAGCGCCGACATCTCTGCACCCGACTGAGAGAAACGGAAGATATTGTCGATAAACATCAAAACGTCAAGTCCCATCTCGTCGCGGAAATACTCAGCCATTGTAAGACCTGTTAGAGCGATACGGTTTCTTGCCCCTGGTGGCTCGTTCATTTGGCCGTAGCACAAGGCAACTTTATCCAAAACGTTACTTTCTTTCATCTCGTGATAAAGGTCGTTTCCTTCGCGCGTTCTCTCGCCAACACCTGCAAATACAGAGTAACCGCTGTGTTTAAATGCAACGTTGTGGATAAGCTCCATGATAATAACAGTTTTGCCAACGCCAGCACCGCCGAATAGTCCAACCTTGCCTCCCTTTGCATAAGGAGCCAAAAGGTCAACTACCTTTATGCCTGTTTCAAAAATTTCACTTTTTGTGCTTTGCTCTTCAAACGGTGGAGGATCGCGGTGGATAGACCATTTTTTGTCAAATTCTACACCCTCGCCTTCGTCGATTAGATCGCCGACGACGTTGAAAATTCTGCCTAAAACTTTTTCGCCAACCGGAACGCTAATAGGCGCGCCAAAAGCCGTAGCCTCAAGGCCTCTAGTTAAGCCTTCACTCATATCCATGGCGATCGTTCTTACGCGGTTATCGCCAAGGTGTGCGGCAACCTCTAGCACAAGTCTATTTTGCTTGCCCTCAACCTCGAAATTTACTTCGACGGCTTCGTTGATCTTGGGTAAATAATCCGTGAAATCGACGTCGACTACCGGACCCATTACCTGAGAAATGATACCTTTCATCCATACTCCTTAATTATTTCATTGATTCGACGCCACTGATGATCTCGATAAGCTCAGTGGTGATAGACTCTTGGCGAGCCTTGTTATACGATAGTTTTAGCTGTGCGACGCGCTCTTTGGCGTTATTAGTCGCATTATCCATCGCCTGCATTCTAGCGCTGTGCTCTGCCGCAAGGCTATCAACTAAAGCGTAATACATACTATACTCGAAATACTTCGTAAGTAGTTCGTTTAAAATTTTGCCGTCATCGCTCGGTTCAAATTCCATCAAAGAATTCGTCTCCACTTCGACGAGTTTCGGCGGCTCGACCGGAACGATGTCGTTTATGCGAATTTGCTGCGAGATCATATTATTATAGCCGTTATGTACCAAAATAACTTTATCAGTCACACCGCTTATAAAGTCGTCTATCGCGTCTTTTATGATATTTTGAGCTTTCTCATAGGTTGGAGACGAACTCACGCCGACATATTTTTCAAGCAAATTTATACCCTGGAAGCTAAAAAATTCTATACCTTTTTTACCTACCGCGCGAAGTCTTATCTTTACTTTTTTCGCCTTAAATTCGTTAATCATATTTCTAACGGTTTTGATGGTCTGAATATTAAAACCGCCGCAAAGACCCTTGTCTGCGGTAACGAATATAATATCGACCTTCTCGATATTCTCCTTAACGTCGAAAAATTTACTCTCGGCGTTTACGGAGCGATATTGATTGATCTTATAGGCGATTTCAGATAAAACCTCGTTGATCTTGAGCGCATAAACCCTAGAGTGACGAGCTGCTTCTTCAGCCTTGCGAAGTTTAGCCGTAGATACCAGCTTCATCGCGCGCGTCGTCTTTTGAGTGTTTTGGACGCTCTTGATCTTTCGTTTTATATCTTTTAAATTTGACATATTCTAGCCTTAGTTAGCGGCAAACGTCGCTTTAAAGTCTTTTAGCGCCTTATGCAAAAGCTCCTCGATTTCTTTGTCAAGTGCTTTTTTAGTTCGAATTTGCTCGAAAATCTCAGGATATTTCGCCTCTATATAAGGATAAAGCTCGGCTTCAAATTTTGTAACCGCTACAGTCGGGATGTCATCTAGGTAGCCTTTCGTACCGGCAAAGATGATAACGACTTGCTTTTCAACGGCTAGTGGGCTATAAGGAGGCTGTTTTAATACCTCGACCATCCTCTGACCGCGCTCGAGCTGTTTTCTCGAACTCTCGTCAAGGTCGCTCGCAAACTGCGCAAACGCTTGAAGCTCGCGGTATTGCGCAAGGTCAAGTCTTAATGTTCCAGAAACTTGTTTGGTTGCCTTTATCTGAGCCGCACCGCCGACGCGAGAAACCGAAAGACCGACATTGATCGCAGGGCGGATACCTGAGTTAAATAAGTCAGACTCAAGGAAAATTTGACCGTCGGTGATAGAAATAACGTTTGTCGGAATATACGCAGAAACGTCGCCAGCTTGCGTCTCGATAATAGGAAGAGCCGTTAGAGAACCTGCGCCTAGCTTATCGTTTAGCTTAGATGCGCGCTCTAGCAAGCGAGAGTGTAGGTAGAAAACGTCGCCAGGATAAGCTTCACGACCCGGCGGTCTGCGAAGAATCAAGCTCATTTCGCGGTATGCGACGGCGTGCTTTGAAAGATCGTCATAGATGATTAGGGCGTGACGAGAGTTGTCTCTAAAATATTCGCCCATTGTTACGCCCGCATAAGGAGCTAGGTACTGAAGTGCGGCAGCGTCTGAAGCGCCTGCATTTACGACGATGGTATACTCCATAGCACCGTACTCTTCGAGTTTTTTAACAACTTGCGCGACTGTTGATTGTTTTTGTCCGATCGCGACATAGATACAAATAACGTCTTGACCTTTTTGGTTGATGATGGTATCTATCGCGACGGTAGTTTTGCCTGTTTGGCGGTCGCCGATGATGAGCTCGCGTTGTCCGCGGCCGATCGGCACTAGCGCGTCGATAGCTTTGATACCAGTTTGAAGCGGCTCGTGAACGCTCTTTCTAGCCATGATGCCTTTTGCTTTTTCCTCGACGAATCTAGTCTCGCTAGCTTCGATCGGGCCTTTAGCATCTATCGGCTCGCCGAGCGAGTTTACGACGCGGCCTATCAAAGCATCGCCCACAGGAACGCGCAAAAGCTTAGCTAGGCGTTTTACACTCGAACCCTCTTTGATACCGTCTGTTTTGCCCAAAATAACGATACCGACGCTGCTCTCCTCAAGGTTTAGAGCCATGCCTTTTTCGCCGTTCTCAAACTCGACCATCTCGCCGGCCATAACGTTTTTTAGGCCGTAAACGTTAGCAACGCCGTCGGCTACGGATATAACTTTGCCCGTCTCGTTCACATCAACGTTAAGGCTGAAATTTTCAATCCTTTCCTTGATGATGGCGCTAATTTCATCTGCTTTTATTTTTGCACTCACGCTTTTTCTCCTTTATATTGCTTTTAATATGTATTCGCTCATTTGGGCTTTTAGCCTATCTACCGAAAAGCTAGCCTCTACGCCCAAATCGTCTAGTTCGATCTTAATACCGTTGTAATCGCTTTTTACCGCCTCTAAAATGATTTTTGCGTTAAATCTCTTAGAAAAGCTGCTTTCAAGCTCCGAAATTTGAGCCTGGCTTATCTGCGAGCCGCCGTAAATTTTACCGTAAAAAACATTGTCCATTTTTGATTTTTGCGCTAAAAGCTCCGAAACGATATTAGGCAAAATATCAAGTCTTTTATTTTCACCGAGTAGCTTTATGAAATTTACAAATTTCTGATCCGCCTCACCGACTAAAGATAGAACAAAATCCGCTTTTTGGCTATTTTTTAAATTCGGCGAAACGATGATATTTTGAAATTTTTCATTTGCGAATGCGTTTGCGATCTCTTGTAGCTTGGCGGTAAAGATATTAAACTCATCTTTGCTAAGGTCGCTAACTAGGGCTTTTACGTATTTTTTTGCGATAAGTTCTTTCATTAGCCGACCCTTTTAAGCATGATATTGATAAGCTCGCTTTGATCCATTTTGACGCTGTCGCTTGCAAAAATTTCATTTAAAATTTCGCCCACAACGGACTTAACCATGCGTCTTTTTTCAAATTCTTTTTGGTCTTGGAAGCTTTTTTCTAAATTTGCGACCTCTTGTCTGGTTTCTTCTTTGATACGCTCAGAGATCAAAACAGCCTCTTTTCTAGCCGTTTCTACTAGGCTAGCCGCATTTGCTTTAGCCTCTTCTACGCGCCTTAGAGCGTCGTCTTTTTTGGCTTTTGAGTCTTTTAGTTTTTGCTCGATATTATCAAGTCTCGCCGCGATACCGGCGATTCTTCCTTTGTAGGCATTTTTGATAGGGTTCGCTATAAAATAATACAAAATCGCGGCAAAAACGATAAAGTTTATCGTCCTAGGCACGATGTCGTATCCGCCGTCCGCCATTAAAACAAAAGGACATAATAAAAGTAAAATTTTGCTTTTCATATTAAATCCTTGCGAGTTTTGCTTTTAAAGCAGCTTGAAGTTCAGGCAATTTTTGCTGCAAATCAGCTCTAAAATCGCTCTTTTGAGAGTTTAAATTTTGAATAAAAGCATCGTAATCAGCCTCCAAAACTCCGCGCTTTTCGCTAACTATCTTAGCGGCTGCATCTTTTGCGGCATTGATAGCCTCTTGCTTGATCTTGCCGGCTTCGTTTCTTGCGGCAGCTATGAGCTGTTCTATCTGTGCTTCGTACACGCCAAGATCGCTCGTATTTTTACTAGCGCTCTCTTCGTCGTTTTTTATCGCATCATTTCTAGCGTCTATAAATTTAAGTAGAGGCTTGTAAAGGATGGAATTTAAAACGGCGATAAGCCCTAGAAAAATAACTGCTGTTAGGACGACTAACGGCAAATTAATTTCCAACATCAAATCTCCTTAAAGTTTAATATTTTCTTAAGCATAATAAAACCGTGCTTATTTTACAAAAAAAAAG
>CALCKS010000044.1 GCA_937965895.1 uncultured Campylobacter sp. | reverse complement strand
TGAAGGTGGGCGGCGTGAGCGTGCACTGGGTCAGCGAGGAGCTAGACGGCGGCAAGATCATCGCTCAGCGCGCATTTGAAAAGAGCGCGGGAATGAGTTTTGAGGATTTTGAAGCTAAAATCCACGCAATAGAGCATGAAATTTTACCAGAAACTATCGTACAAATTTTAACCGACAAAGAGTAAAATTTCGCGTCTAAATTTGAGTCAAATTTATAATTTTTGCGAAGCAGGGCATAAATTTAGTCAAATTTCGACTTGTAAATTTCAAATTTTCGCACCTGTTTTTTTATGCTGCGTCAAATTTAAGAATGCAAATTTGCGAAATCGTCGCAAATCGCAAACTTCGATCTGCGGTTAAAATATCAAAAACGTTATTTTGCTTTAATACGGTGCTTTCGCGTCTCTTGCTAAAATTAAAATGAAATTTGGCGGCGGGTATTTGCGCTAAATTTGATCCCGAAATACGTCTGTAAATTTGATCGTAAATCGCCTTCCTGCTTGCAAATATTGCCAAAAAACCGTAAATTTGAAGCAGTAAATTTACAAAGCGTGCACTCCGGATAAGACGATGTAAATTTGACGGCTTTGCGCGTCGCTCAAATTTGAAATAAATTTACGTCTTTGAATGTAAATAATTTATCTAAGGGTTGCGTCGTGCGCCAAAATCAAGCGCAAAATTTGAAGCAAAACAAGTAAATTTTAGCCGAAACAACAGCTAAAATTTAAAAGAAAAGAGGCGGAAAACTCCGCCAAAAAGTAAAATTATTCGGCTTTAAATCCGCCGCCAAATGCCTTATAAACATCCACTACCGAGTCGATGAGGCTTAAATTCGCCGCTATAACTTGCAGTCTAACCGAGAGCAGGTTGCGCTGCGCGTCGAGTAGCTCCAGATGCCCGGTGTAGCCCTCCTCGAACTGATCCTTGGCTAGCTGATAGATTTTTTCTTGCGAGAGCAGGAGCTCTTTGACTTGGTTTAGCGTTAGTTTGGCATTTTTGCGGTTGTTTAGCGCGTCTCT
Source organism: uncultured Campylobacter sp. (assembly GCA_937965895.1). GTDB lineage: Bacteria > Campylobacterota > Campylobacteria > Campylobacterales > Campylobacteraceae > Campylobacter_A. The sequence goes on along the minus strand of CALCKS010000044.1, from coordinate 179 downwards.
GACTTCTCCAAGAGCCTTTTTGATCGCAGCTTCGTAAGCTATGGCCGCGATTTGCTCGTTGGTTTTGGCTATGCGGACGTTGTTTTTGGTTCTGCCGTAGTCAAAAATTTTCTGCACTAAAGTGCCGCCTATGCTCCACGTGTTTGCGTTGCTGATAAAGATATTTTCAAAATCCACGC
>CALCKS010000043.1 GCA_937965895.1 uncultured Campylobacter sp. | reverse complement strand
AAGTAAAAAAGATAACCGCGCCGTTTGATAAAGATGTCGTAAAAAGCCTAAAAGCCGGCGATAACGTATTAATAAGCGGCACCATCATCGCAGCCCGCGACGCCGCGCACAAGGCACTAACCGAGACTTTGGCTCGCGGCGAGGCCTTGCCCGTAAATTTAGCCGGTGAGACGATCTACTACCTTGGACCGAGCCCAGCAAAACCGGGCGACGTCATAGGCGCTGCGGGACCGACAACTAGCGGACGCATGGACAAATACACTCCGACAATGATAAACGAAGTAGGCATCAACGGCATGATAGGCAAGGGCTACCGCTCTGAGGCCGTCGTCGAAGCGATGAAAAAATCAGGCTGCGTCTATATGGTCGCTATCGGCGGTGCGGGCGCGCTAATCAGCCAAAGTATCAAAAAATATGAAGTGCTAGCCTATCCAGAGCTTGGCCCAGAGGCGGTTGCTAGGCTTACGGTCGAGGACTTCCCGGCTATCGTAGCGATCGATAGCGAAGGCAATAACTTCTACGAAGCAGGGCAAGCTCCGTATAAAAAAATATAAATTTCTAGGCGCGAGTTATCGCTAGCTCGCGCCCTGATCTACGCACCGCTTTTAGTTTGCGCGCTATTTGCAAAAGCGGGCAAATTTGAAACAAAACGGCGCGTTAAACTCTCAAATTTTATGCTTAGTCTTTAAAAATTTTGTCGTAATTGCTCGGATACGCTTTTTTCAAAGATTTTTTAATCTTAGCCTTTAGCGAACCTCCGTCGCTAAGCTTTACGTCGTCGATCAGGCAATCTTTGTCGCAAATTAGGCGCAAAGTTATATCGCGTTTTTCGCCGAATAGCTCAAATTTTACTCGCACTTCGTTCTCTGAGACCGCCTTTGCGCTAAAGTTTTTGAGCTCGTCAATATCCTGCGCATCTATAAAAGGATCGGCATCTAGATCGGACGATACGTGTTCTACGCCGCTCAGACGTCCGAGCGCGGAGCCGAACTGATCGTAAATGAGCCCGTCAAGCTCTGGAGTCAGCCACTCCGAGGTGATAGGTTGCACTTCGCCGTTGCCGTAGTTTGTTTCGTAAAATTCGTTTACCGCTTTTTCCATTAGCGCGGCTTTCATCGTTTGTGCGCTTAGATTTGCGCCGCCAATACCGCAAAAAATCACCGCCAAAAGGCAAAATTTAGACACATTTTTCATGGCTTTCCTTTAAATTTAGGTGTTTGAGTGATTTTGACACTATTTGGGTTAAAATTTGAGAAGTTTAAGATATGCAAGTAACGGCAGTCTGCTTTGGCGCATTTTCTCGTCAAATTTAAACGATACCGCGCTGATAAAATTTAGAGCGCAAATTTACATTGGACTTCGAGCCGTCAAATTTACTCGGACGGCTCGTTAATTTTAGCAGAGGTTACTCTGTGGTGCTGTTTATGTAGCTGATTTCGGAGATCTGCGTCCAGACTCTAGCCTTTTTCATAAAGGCTTTTTGCGAGTCCAAAATTTCCTTAAACGTCGCGTCCTTTGCCGAAAGCTCGTCTAGGATCTCGTCCGTAGCCTTGCGCAGAGCGGCGATGATTTCCGGCGGAAACGAAGCGATTTTCACGTCCGGATGCTCGCTTTTGATTTTATCAAGAACCAGCGAGTTTTGATAGACCGCCGACTCGTAGACATCGGCTGCTACGGCCTTAGTCGCAGTCTCTACGATAGCTTGAAGATCGGCCGGTAGCTTGTCCCAGAGTTTTTTATTGATGTAAAATTCATTTTCGCTCGCAGGCTCCTGCCAGCCGGTGTAGTAAAATTTAGCCACCTTTTGAAAGCCGAAATTTATATCGATCGCGGGGCAGACCCACTCGACGGCGTCGATCGTGTTCATCTCCATCGCCATGTATAGCTCGCCGATCGGGATCGTGTTGATGTTTACGCCTAGCTTTGCCATTATCTCGCCGCCCAGCCCGGTCATGCGCAGTTTTAGTCCCTTTAGATCGTCCGTACTCTTGATCTCTTTTTTAAACCAGCCGCCCATTTGCATGCCGAAATTTCCGCCGTGAAATGTCACGATGCCGTACTCGTTAAAGACCTTTTGCGCGAGTTCCTTGCCTCCGCCGTATGCGTACCAGGCGTCTTGCTCGGCCTTGTTCATACCAAAAGGCACGGTCGTAAAGAGCATGAGTTTAGTGTCCTTGCCCTTATAGAAGTAGCTCGCGGTGAAAGCTGCGTCGTACTGGGCGCTTTTGACCATATCAAGCAGCGCAAACGCCGCCTTGTGCTTGGATGGATAGTCGACGCGAACCTCGATACGGCCGTCGCTCATCTTTTCCACGAGCTCTTTAAATTTCTTTGGAGCGTCGCCCAGTACGGGCACGTTGCTTTCGTACGTCGAGGCGAGCTTGATCTTGTATTTTTCCGCAGCCTGCGCGCTAAGTATCATCGCAGCGCACAGAGCGAGCGCCGAAAATAGTTTCATTTTTTCTCCTTTCGGTTTTAAATTTACCGATTATAGAGTTTTGTATTATATCTTTTGATTAATTTTAAAATTTAAGCTACTAAAATTTATAATAAATGAGTAAAAACGTAAATAAATTTATAAAATGTTACGAAAGTTAAATTTGCTGTTTGGGAATAAATTTGACGATCGTCGTCGTTAGGGTGGCGGCATTTGAGCGATACGACTCGGCGAATTTTGTTTGAGTGGGCGGCGGAAGTCGACACGTAGATACGGCTTTAAACTACTTTACGCGACGCATCAAAATCTAACGGGCCAAATTTACTCGTGTTTTTTTGAGGTACATTGCGACGATTTTATGGGTTGTAAATGCTAAATTTAAGGTGCGTATGTAAAGATAAATTGGCAGGCATTTGTGGCAAATCGATTTGGTCTTTTGAACCGCATTTGAGGCGTCGCTGAGTAAATTTAAGTGGCAAATTTGACAAGATGATTTTTTTCGTTAAATTTACTAGACAAATCTGTAAAATTTAAGATCTAAAGCGTGTGCTTGAAGCTCGAATTTAAGTCGCCGAGTACGAAAAACGGCGAGCGAGTAGGTAAATTTAGGAAGAGCTGGAAACGTCGTTGGCGTATAGTGTTTCGGCTAGAGTATTTTGCGCGTGGCTTGTCGCTAGCTCCGGTCTTATAGGCGTTTGCTGGCATTTTGGCAAAAATATACGACAAAAACGACTTGATTAATCCAAGCAAGCTTAAATTTTCGTTTGGATACCTGGCGTATTTTCGATCTCTTTGTCGCAAATCTCGCAAAAGCGCGACAGCAGCGAAAATAGCTTCTCGGCGTTTTTTTCGCCGAGCCTAGCAAATACCCGCTCGCCCAGCTCATCGCTAGCGCGTACGATAGGGTCTGCCGCGTCGCGCCCTTTTTGCGTGAGTTCGATTGCGCGCTCCCTTTTATCAACGCTTTGCTCGCCTATCTGCACTAGCCCTTTTTGGCGAAAATCTTTACAAACGTTAAAAACCGTTTGCTTGGGTATGAGCCACTCCTCGCTGATCTTTTTTTGCGTCGAGCGGCCGTCTTTTGCTAGCGTATAAAGCACCGCAAATTCGCTATAGCTAAGTCCTGTTTTAGCGATCAGCGCGTCTATGCGCTCGTCAATCTCGCTGATTTTTTTGCCTAGGTCGTCAAACTTATACATCGTTTTCCTTTTTTATTTTTGGGCGAATTTTAGTAAAATCCCAAAATATTTTCAAGGTTTTAGGATTGACTTTTAGTCCTAAATTTTGCTAATATGATAAATTTTAAGACTAATTTTAAGGGAAATTTTATGAAATTCGGCAAAATTTTAAAGGCATATTTTTTATCGTTTGCGCTGGTTTTGACCGCGCAACAAACGGCGGCGGCGCAGGAAAATAAATCGGAGCGAAAAACGCCGCCGCAAAACAAGCAAACGGCTCAAGCGGGCCTAAAAGACGGCGACGCTAGCGAAACAAACGTCGGCCAAAACGGCAGAAATTCGGATGCTAGGCAAAATCGAAACGAAGAAGCCATAAAGCTCACGGTCGTCTCGCCCAAGATCGCAAAATTTAGCCCAAAGCTAAATTTGCACGGCGAGCTGGTCGCTAAAGACGACGTTGCCGTAGGCTCGGCGCTGCAAGGCCAACAAATCGCCCAGATCTTAGTCGAAGTCGGCGAAAACGTACAAAAGGGGCAAATTTTAGCTCTGCTAGATAATGCCGGCGTAAAAGCGAAATTTGACCAGCAAACCGCCGCGCTTGAGGCCGCAAAGCAAAATTTAAACTCCGCTAAGGCTGCTTTTAGCGAATCTGAGTCCGTGCTAAAGCGAGCTAAAGAATTGGCCGCAAAAAAGGCGATCAGCTCGCAGGAACTCGAACAAGCAAACGCGAAAGAAGCAAGCGCCAGAGCGAATCTAAACTCCGCAAAAGCCCAAATTTCGCAGATAGAAGCGCAGATTGCGGAGGCTAAAGATCAGCTCGGCAAAGCTAGCGTGATAGCGCCCGTTAGCGGCGTCGTGACGGCCAAAAAAGCCCAAATCGGCGCGCTAACTAGCGGCGAGGCTTTGTTTAACATCGCAAAAGACGGCGTCATCGAGCTATCTGCGGATGCGGATGCAGCCGAGCTAGCGCAGATAGAAGTCGGTATGAGCGCGCAGGCTCAAATTCACGGCGTAAAAGAGGCCGTAAACGGCAAGGTGCGGCTGGTGCCTGTTAGCGTGGATACGAGCTCGCGCCTAGGCAAGGTCAAAATTTCGCTAGACGGCGGGGCTAAATTTATCGGTTCGTACGCCAAAGCCGTCATCGACCTGCCCGAATTTAGCGCGTTAGCGCTGCCCGCGCAGGCGGTTTCGTTTACGGAGGCGGGCGCGTTTGCGACGCTAATAAAAGACGGCAAGGCGCAGAAGCGAAAAATCCAAACCGGACTTAGAGTAAACGGGCTAGTGCAGGTGATCACAGGCGTTAGCGAGGACGATGAGGTCGCGCTAAAAGCCGCCGCGCTGGTAAATGACGGCGAAGCGGCGCAAAGGGGCGTGGAGTGAAAATTTCGTCTTGGGCGATCCGTCATCCTATCCCTATTATCGTGCTTTTTATCGCGCTTAGCTTAGGCGGCGTAGCGTCGTTTTTGCGCCTACCGATAAACGCAAATCCAAACGTAAATTTTCCTATCGTTAGCGTCACGGTCACGCAGACCGGCGCGTCGCCTACTCAGCTGGAAAGCTCGACTACTAGGCGCATAGAAGACGCCGTGAGCGGGCTGGCGGACGTGAGGCACGTTAGCTCTACGATCTCCGAGGGCAGCTCGGCTACGACGGTGGAGTTTGCCATCGAGACGGACGTCGATAGAGTCGTAAACGACGTGCGAAACGCCGTGGCGCAGATCAGAGACGAACTACCCGCCGGCATCGATACGCCGCTAGTAGAGCGCGTGGACGTTGAGGGCGGCGCGCTGGCGTTTTATTCGGTAGGAAGCATAAATTTAGACCAAAGAGAGATATCGCGCCTGATAGATAACGAGATAAAAAGGCGGCTGCTAGCGATCCCGGGCATTCAGCAGGTAAAGCGCCTAGGCGGCGTTACGCGCGAGATTAGGGTGCTTTTAGACCCCGCCGCGCTTAGCTCGCTAAAGATAGACGCTGCTTATATTAACAAGCAGCTCGCGCAAAGTAACGCCGATTTGCCCGCGGGCAGGACGGTTTTAGACGGCGCGGAAAACAGCCTGCGCGTAACGGGCGGCGCAAAGAGTATCGAGGAGCTAGCAGACACCCCCATTCGGCTAGAGGGCGGCGGTAGCGTCCGTTTGGGCGACATCGCTCGCGTAGAGGACTCGCACGCCGAGGTTAGGTCGCGCTCTAGGATGGACGGGCTGGAGACGGCGGGATTTAGCGTCTCGCGCTCAAAAGGCGCCAGCGATACGGTCGTGATGCAAAAGATCAAGGATGAGCTGGCTAAATTTACCGCAGAGCATGCAGAAGTAAAGATAGACGAGATATACACCTCGGCGAACGAGACTAAGCAAAGCTACGACCAAACGATCTGGATGCTAGCCGAGGGCGCGATACTGACGGTTTTGGTCGTGTTTGTTTTCTTGAGAGATGCGCGAGCGACGCTTGTGGCGGCCGTGTCGCTGCCTCTTTCGATCTTGCCGACGTTTGCGGCGCTTTATCTGCTGGACTACACGCTAAACGGTATCACGTTGCTAGCTTTAATGCTAGTTATCGGCATACTCGTAGACGATGCGATCGTGGAGATAGAAAATATCAAAAAGCACCTAGCCCTAGGCAAGCGCCCGTATCAAGCCGCCATAGACGCGGCTGATGATATCGGCTTTGCGGTGGTTGCCATTACGCTAACGATAGTGGCGATATTTTTGCCCGTTAGCTTTATCGGCGGGGGTATCGGGCAGTACTTTAGGCAGTTTGGTATAACCGTCGCGGCGGCGGTTTTGGCTTCGCTTTTAGTCGCGCGTTTAGCCACTCCGCTACTAGCGGCTTATATCCTAAAACCCGAGGCCAAAGAGGAGCGCGAAGCGAGCAAGCTAAAGGCAGCCTATCTAAATTTGCTAAATTTCACGCTAGATCACCGCAAATTTACGCTTTTTATCGGCTTTTTGCTGCTGCTTGGCTCTTTTGCGTTAATTCCGCTTTTGCCGACGGGGTTTTTGCCTCAAAGCGACTCGGGCAGAAGCAGCGTAAATATCACGCTAGCTCCCGGTTCTACGCTAGAGCAGACCGATGAGAGACTGATAAATTTAACCCGCGTCGTTAAGCAAAATCCGGCCGTGCAGTCCGTTTTTGCTATAGCCGGGGGCGGCGGCGAAACGCACAAGGGCGAGCTGCTAATCACGCTAAAACCGCACAAGCAGCGCGCTGTTACGCAAAAGGAGTTTGAAGACGAGCTGCGGGCGGAGCTGGCTAAATTTAGCGATATGAGATTTGCCTTTGCTAACGATATGGCCGCGCGCGATATCTCGGTAATCCTAACGGGCGAGGACGCGGACGCGCTCTCTAAAACCGCCGCGCTGATAAAATCCCAAATGAGCGGGGTTGCCGGCGCGAAAAACGCTCAAGTAAACGAGCCTTTGCAAAAGCCAGAAATCCGCGTAAATTTAATCAAAAAAGAGGCCGCGAGACTAGGCGTGAGCCACCAAGCCGTAGCCGAGGCTCTGCGTATCGCTACCGTCGGCGACACGGACGCGGCGTCGGCGAAATTTGACCTGCCGGATCGCCAAGTGCCTATCCGAGTTAGCCTAGAGGAGGACGCTAGAAACGACCTTGAAGTCCTGCGTAAAATTTACGTCCAAAGCGCGGCTGGAGCGACCCTGCCGCTCTCAAGCGTAGCTCAAATCTCGTATTCGCAAGGCGCTGCTAGCATAGAGAGGTTTGATAAACGCCGCAAGATCGCGCTCGAGGCCGATTTGCGGCCGGGATTTACCATAGGCGAAGTTTTGGGGCAAATTTATGCCTTACCCGCGATGCAAAATTTGCCTTCAGGCATCTCCTCGCCCGAGTACGGCGATAGTGAGTATATGAGCGAGATGTTTGAGCAGTTTAGTATCGCGCTTGGCTTTGGAGTGACGATGTTTTTGCTGGTTTTGATCGTACTTTTTCGCGATTTTTTGCAGCCTGCGACGATATTTATCGCGCTTCCGCTCTCTATCGGCGGGGCGGCCGGAGGTCTGCTGCTTTACGGCGGGGCGCTTGATCTATCCGCCGTCATCGGCATCTTGATGCTCATGGCTATCGTGGGTAAAAACTCTATCTTGCTCGTTGATTTCGTCATCGAAAAGCGTATGCGCGGAAGCGGCATTAGGCAGGCTTTGCTAAGCTCTGGCGCTGAGCGTGCGCGACCTATCGTGATGACTACGATAGCTATGATCGCGGGCATGGCGCCCGCGGTGTTTGCTAGCGGCTCGGGAGCGGCTTTTCGTGCGACGATGTCGGTAGCCGTGATCTGCGGGCTGGCGGCCTCTACGCTACTTAGCCTCGTTTTCGTGCCGACGGTTTATTCTATCGTTGATGACGTGAAAAAGTTCCTTGGAAGGCGGCTTTCTAAGCTCACGTCCGTAACCGAAGAAGATAAGCAAAACGCAATAAAATAGGAAAATCGATAAATTTAGCCTTAAATTTATCGATTTTTTCCGCGAGGCGCAGTAGATTTTGATTAAAATCCGGTTTTATTCGGCGCGGATTAAATTTGAGCCGGGTTTTACGGCCGAATTTAGCTAAATTTGCAAGCCAAAAAGCCTAAATTTACGCGGTTTAATAATATCCCAGGCACATCGTTTCGGTTAGCTTTATGCGCTTTTCAAGCGGCGCAGGCGAGAAAAACGAGCACTTTTCGATGTAAATTCTGTAGTCGTAATCAAGTCCGAAGTCGTCGTAAAATTTCTTTAAATTTATAAATTTGATCCCGCAAATTTCGCGCAGATCAAAAAGCGGGTAGAGTTTGGAACCGTTTTTGGCGACGAGATGTGAGGGCGCTAGAGTAGTAAACGAACAAAACGCCGACGTAAGCACGAGTCCTGCTAGATCGCTGCAGCGCGCGGCGACCTCGCGAAAACGCGCGGGAATGCATTTTTTATGCAGAAAAACGATGCGTGAGTTTTCAAATTTAGCGCAGATCGCGCCGCTCCAAAACAGATACGCATTGCCCGAAATTTCAGCATTTCGCGCAAATTCGCAGCCAAGAACGTAATCATCTAAAAATTCGTTTGGCGCAAGGGTTATTTTCATATTTTTCGTGCCTTTCTTGCGGGAAATTATAGCGAAATTTGCTTTTTTGGCTGTAAATTGGGTAATATTCGCCCAAATTTTACAAAGGACGAAAATGAAAAAGGTTATCTCTACAAAAGACGCTCCACAGGCGATCGGACCGTATTCGCAGGCGATCGAGGCAAACGGATTTTTGTTTATTTCGGGGCAGCTGGGCGTTACGCCGGAGGGTAAATTTGCGGGCGAGGACGTGAGGGCTCAAGCTGAGCAATCGATGCTAAATTTAAAAGCGATTTTGGCGCAGGCTGGGCTTAGCTTTGAAAACGCGGTAAAAACGACGATTTTTCTAGCTAACATCGAGGATTTTACGGCGGTAAATGAAATTTACGCCGAGTTTTTTAAAGAGCCATATCCCGCTCGCAGCACTGTTGCGGTAAAAACTCTACCAAAGGGCGGTTTGGTCGAGATCGAGCTTATCGCGATGACGAAGTAAAATTTAAAATCAAGGAAAAAAATGAAAAAGATTACATTTGCGCTTGCGGTCATTTTGATTGCGGTTTTTGGCGTCGCGTTTTACGGCTCGACTAAGGCCAAAGAGTCCTACGATAGGGGCGTGGCTAGGCTAACGGGCGAAACTCTGCGCTTGCCGTTTATCGACCTAAAGGCAAACGTGACGCAAAACGACTACGACAAAGGGCTGTTTAGTTCGCGTGCGACGCTTACGTTTGAGCTAACCGACGGCAAAGATCCGGTAAAATTTGAGGCTAAAACCACGCTAAAGCACGGATTTGCCGAGATTTTTAGCGGATTTAAGGCTCATAGTGACGTCAAAGCGCTAACGCCCGAAGCCGCACTCTATCTAAAGAAAATTTTCGGCACGGACGAGTTTTTAAGCGTCGACGTGCTGATAAAATTTGATAAAACCCGCGACGTGATCTTAAATTTAGCCGATATCAAAACAAATGAAGATGACTCTAGCTTCGTAATCTCAAAGCCTTTTGCGAAGGCGCAAATCAAAGAAAATAAGATAAAATCTCTAGAAATCGGCGTCGGTAAAATCGGCGGCGGCGATACGGACGGCGTGGATAAGGTTGATATAGAAAACGCCTCCGCGCTCATCGAGCTTAACGACTTTAAGAGCTTTGACGATCTCATCTCGTTTATAAACATACAAACTGCCTATGAAAATATAGCTAAAATCGGGGTGAAGGCCGATAAAATGAGCTTTAACAGCGCTAAGGATTATGATTTTCCAAAATCGGTCGGCATCACGGGCATGTCGTTTCTGGCGCAGATAAAGCAAAATGCAGACGCAAATCTTCTCGATACCCTTACCGACGCTAGCCTAGGCGCGCTTGACGTGGATGGCAAAAAGGTGCTCACGCAGCTAAATTTGAGCCTAAACGAGAAAAACGTAAACAAAGAAGCGATGGCGATGTACGTGAGCGATCCGCAAGAGGCGACCCTTTATAAGATTTTGATGAGTAAAAACTATGTGATGGAGGTTAAAAATTTTAGCTTTAAAAACCCAAACGGAAAGGAGCTTAAAATTAACGCCATAGCCGATGCGTCAGGGCTTGGCTCGGAAAGCAAAACGCTGCATGACGACGTAGATATCCAAACGGCGCTAAAAGCGGTCAAATTTGACGGCGAGATAAAGGTGCAAGTCGCGTCTATAACGGAGTTTTTAAGCGCGTATAAGGGGCTGATGGCCGATAGTGACTTTAATCAAATGATGGATGGCATCAAGCCTTTTGAAGAGCGCGTAAATTCGCTTTTTGCCAAAGATGGCGAGTATATGAGTGCGAAATTTAAACACGACGTCGGTAGCGACGATCTGCTGGTAAACGATAAAATTTCGCTCAAAGAATTTATAATGAGCCTGATGGCGAATTAATTTTGTTTTATTTTTAGTGGACGATAGCGCTAAATTTACTGCTTCGTCCGCTGAATGAATTTTATTTTTGGCTATATACTAAGGTAAATTTCTAGAAAATAAAATTTGATAAAACCACCAACAAAAAATCTCTAAAATTTTTTACACCCCTCCTTCCCTTCAGCTTCTTTTAAGTATATTGCTTGTATAATTCCAGCTCACGAATTGAGAAA
>CALCKS010000042.1 GCA_937965895.1 uncultured Campylobacter sp. | reverse complement strand
TAGATGACGCAGTAGATGAGCTTTTGATAAAGAAGAATTTAAAAGCTCCGATAGTCGCCTTTGCGCTCGGAAAACTAGGTAAAGACGTCATAAAAAAGAGCGAGAAGCTGCTAGGCGTCAAAATAGAGACTGAGCATATAGCAGGGGACAAACACGGCATACTCCACATCAGACCTGAGCGCAAAGGGCAATACGGGCAAGATTTGCGAATAGAGGAGATAAAAAAGATAGTAAAAACTTTAGCCGACGATAAAACTCCCGTAAGCGTAGATACCGTGAATAAAAACATCGTATTTTGGTTCGAGGATGAAAAAGATGCGAGCAAGATAAACAAGATCGTCATAGACCTAAACTACAAATTGAAGAAATTCGGACTTACTAATTATATGGCGACGGCAAGCAAGGTAAACAAGACGAATGAGAAAGAAGCGCAATTTATTAAAATCAGATGACGGCGGGAGTTGCACCCGCAATACAGGTCCGATCTCGCGAGGCGAGCACCTATCGACTACTACATTGCGATCATCAATCATCTGGTTAGCACTAATTATACCACTTTCAAGGAATAAAGGCAAATGATAGAAGTTAAAGGCCTAGAAGAGCTGCAAACTAAGCTAAAATCCCTGCAAAATATCGACAAAAAAACCAAGCCGCTAATGCAGACGCTAGGCAATATCTTACAAAACGAAATAGAAGCCAGTTTTGAGAACGAGAGCAGTCCGTTCGGACAAAAATGGCAAGCCTTGAAACCTAGTACGATTAGGCAAAAACAAAAATTAGGAAAGTCATCTAATATTTTAAGATTGGATGGAAATTTGGCAGATAAATGGATAGTTAAAGCAGACGATAAAAAAGCCACGGTATCTAATAATACGAATAAAAACGGCTTTGCTTATGGGCTAGTTCATCAATTCGGCACCAATAAGGCGGGACGAAGCAAAAACGTAAGAATCGCGGCTCGCCCGTTCTTGCCGGTAGATAAAAGCGGAAAATTGCCGGACAAAACCGAAGAAGTCATAAAAAAAGTAGCTATAAATTTCGTAAAGGATAGCTTTAAGTAGTAGGCTAGTTTCTTCTCTTTTTTCTAAACTCCCAAGGCGGGGTCGGGCTATCTTCTTGCCAAAGGCCTAGCTTTGCATTTCTAGCATACGCTTCATCATTCTCATACTCCTTGGAATACTTCTTAAAAGCCCAAGCGTAGCCGTTTTTGACCATAAATTTATTCACGTCTTCTCCATCAAGGAATACTTTTGCAATAGTCCTTTGATACGTATCTTTTTTATCTCCCATTACGGTTACGATCTTTCCAGCTATTTTACCCTGCAGGGCTTGTTTACATAAACGTGAGAAAGGTTGCTTCTTTTCCGGGGCGTCTATGCCGTGAAGCCTTATCTTTATCTCTTGCTTATCCGTAGTCAAGACTTTTATCGTGTCGCCGTCTGAAATTTTTACCACCTTTGCCTCATAGTCCGCAAAGGCGCAAGCAAATAGCAGGCTCGCAAATATTAGCAATTTAAGCATTTTAAAGGCCTTTTTAGGGCGCATTATAGTTTCTTGGGAGTATTTTGTCAAAAAAGGGTTAAAGGCGGAAGTCTCTGCGGGTTAGATTTTAAAGAAAAGCGTAGGAAAGAGGGCACACTTACTCGAACAAACTAGGCTCTCTTAACTCTTTGGTTATGGCGCAAACGCTGTTATAGCTTAGGTTATGTTTTGCGGCGATCTCGCGAATGACGACAGGGCTCTGTTTACCTAGCTTTATGCCTTCTTCGTATTCTTTGAGTATATCGTAGTTTCTAAACGTACCTTTGTAGCTTGGCACGTAAATATTTGCTCCGCCGTATTCTTTGATGATGTCGGCCATGTTTTCGCTCTCTTTGACTCGGTTGTAAAACTCGGCGAATAGATCAAAGCTATTTATCATTTGTAGTATTTGTCTTTCATTTGAATAAGGGCTTGCACGACGTCGGCAGCATCAGTCCTTGACAAAAATTTAAGGTGCAAAGGCCTGATTTTAACTATCCTACAAATAAACTCTCTTAGGGCCATGCCCGTTTTTACGTTGGCTATCTCTTCCCAGATGCCCGCTATGGTTTCAAGCTGTTTTTTGGTAGCGTATAGACTTCCTTTTGCGGGCGTCAAGTCTTCGCTGGCCGCAAAAGACGAACCACTCGTTTTATTTGTTTTGGTTTTACGAGTAGATTTTTTAAAATTTGCGCCTTTATAGGGTTTATATCCCACGACTTCTAGCACGCTTCTAAGCTCTTCAACGCTTAGTTGCGTCAAGCTATCTTTGCCGAATTGCGCTTGTAAATATATCTTTCTGCACTCGTCGTCCACGAAGTAGTTGTGCTTTAACGTTTGTATCATCTTGATATAGTGTTTTTTTAGTTCGCTCGTATTCATCTCAAACCGCCAAATTTAAGGTATTTTCTCTTATAGTTGTAATAGTTGTATCGGTTGTAGTCTCCGCTTTACAACTATATATCACATTCTTACCAGCCTTGCGACTAAACCATAGCTTGCCGTCAAATTTATCTAGGCAATCCCTAGCCGTTCTATCGTCTTTTTCGTAATTCATAGCGTTTAGTAGCTCGGTCTTGTTTGCCTCGCCGCCGGCTAGTATCTTTTGTGCTAGAGTAGTAAAATTTAGCTCGTATTCGCTCATTCTAGCTACCTCTACGTCAAGCTCGTTTAGTTCTAAATTTAGCGTTTTTACGCAAAAACCGCTATCTTTTACTCCGGCTCTTTCCTTGGCTACTTCAAGCAAGAAATTTAGCTCGTTTTCCTTGCTAGGGCGTTTTAGTAGATGGTACATAACATCGAGAGAATTCCTTATATGGTTGCTGCCTTGATAGTTTTTGCCGTCTTTGTTAGAGTGGTGCAGGAAGATCATGGTAGCTCCCGCTTCGCGCAAATTTTTAAGCGCGCCAAATAGTCTATTTATGCGGTTATCGTTATTG
>CALCKS010000041.1 GCA_937965895.1 uncultured Campylobacter sp. | reverse complement strand
TTTTTCATATTTTTCCTTTATAGTTTTGATATCTCTTCGGCGGCTTTGTTGGCGGCTTGTTTAACGAGAAGGTAGACGTAGAGGTTAAAGTCCTCCGTGTCCTCGGCCTCGAGCTTGCGCACGTCTTGTCTGGTGGAGATATTTAGCACGCGGGTTTTATTTATATTTTTGACGCCTAGCTTGCCTTTCATCGCCGCGCTTAGATACTGCGACGGCTCGCTATAAGACGCTGCGTAGTCGGTAAATGCAAAATCCACTCGGTACGTGTACGGCGAGGTCTGGCTATCCACGACCATGATGCCGCGGTTTAGCAGCTCGTCTTGTAAGAAAAGATGAAAAAGCCTCTCTAAACGCTCTTTTGGATAGAGCATTTTCGCGCCGTTTTTGGAGATAAATTTTATGCCGCTATCCGCTGCTCTTTCGTCGGCTATTTTGTGGATATAGACTTTTTTGATGGCCGCGTTCGTGTCGATCCTGCTTTGAGCGATGCAACATTTTATCGCGACGTCGCTGGTGTAGTCCGTGCCGTTTATCTTGATATCCTGACCGCCGCTAGCGCATGAGGAGCAGTCCGCTTTGATACGCATTACTTCTTTGTAGCCTTTGGCGTTGCCGCCCTCGGTTTGAGCGACCTGTGACGAGCTCTCGAACAGCCCGAAACATCCCGTAAAAAGGAACGCCGCAAATAAAAGTATAAAATTTTTCATAAAAATCCTTTCGTAAATTTTACATCGCGCAAGCAAAATTCTATCCAAATTTGAGATGAATTTCCAAATTTGCGTAAAATTTGAAGGAAATTGGAAATTTGTATAAATTTTATTAAGTTTGACTTTTGAGATTTTAAAAGCGGAGATAGCGTCAAATTTAGCATTTTCGCGGTGCGGGTCCGGGAGGGTCAAATTTGACCATAAAACGATAAACAAGCGGCCGCGAGCGTAGCGAATAACTTGGCAAAACGCTCGCAAGACGCCGCTAGTCTATCTTTAAAACGCTTAAAAACGCCTCTTGCGGCAAATTTACCTTGCCGATGGCTTTCATGCGCTTTTTGCCCTCTTTTTGTTTTTCGAGCAGCTTGCGCTTACGCGTGATATCGCCGCCATAGCACTTGGCGGTTACGTTTTTGCCCATAGATTTTACCGTTTCGCGCGCGATGACTTTGTTGCCGATACTGGCTTGAATAGCCACCTCAAAGAGCTGGCGCGGCACGATCTCTTTCATCGCTTTGACGAAGTCGCGCCCTTTGGACTGAGCTTTGCTTTCCGGCACGATGATAGAGAGCGCATCCACGGTCTCGCCTGCGACCTTGATATCAAGCTTCACCAGATCGCCCACGCGGTAGTCGCTAGGCTCGTAGTCAAAGCTCGCGTAGCCTTTGGTGCTCGATTTTAGCTTGTCGTAAAAGTCCATCACGATCTCGTTCATCGGGATGTCGTACTCGAGCAGCACGCGCTCGGGCGTGATGTAGTCCATCTTGGTCTGCACGGCGCGGCGGTTGTTTAGCAGCGTGATGATGTTGCCCAAAAACTCGCTTGGCGTGATGATCGTGGCTTTGACGTAGGGCTCTTTGATATGCTCGATTTTATTGACCGGCGGGAGCTGGCTAGGGTTTTGGATGCGTAAAATTTGACCGTCGGTTTGTACGACTTCGTAAGTTACGGTCGGAGCCGTGGCGATGAGATCGAGGTCAAATTCGCGCTCCAAACGCTCCTTGATAACCTCCATATGCAGCAGTCCCAAAAATCCGACGCGAAAGCCAAACCCAAGCGCTACCGAGGTTTCCGGCTCGTAGCTAATGGAGCTGTCGTTTAGCTTTAGTTTATCCAGAGCGTCGCGCAGGTCCTCAAATTTATCCGTTTCGATCGGATAAAGTCCCGCAAATACGAACGGCTTAGCCCGCTCAAAGCCTCCGACTGGCTCTTTTACGGGATTTTTAGCTAGCGTGATCGTGTCGCCCACCTGCACGTCGCTCACGTTTTTTAGCCCGAGCACCACGATGCCGACCTCGCCCGCGGCCAAATTTGCCGTTTTTATCGGCGCGATCGGGTTTGGATACATGAGGTCTAGTACGATGTGTTTTTTGCCCGTGCCCATGACTAGGATCTCGTCGTTTTTCTTTAGCTCGCCGTCATAGACGCGCACGAGTGCCAAAGCGCCTAGGTAGTTGTCAAACCAGCTGTCGTAGATGAGCGTTTTTAGTGGTTTTTCCGCCTCGCCGCCGGGAGAGGGGATGCGCGTGATGATGGCTTCTAGCAGCTCTTTGATGCCGATGCCCGTTTTTGCACTAACTTCAACCGCGCCGCTACAGTCAAGCCCTATAACGTGCTCGATCTCGTTTTTTACGCGCTCGGGTTCTGCTGCCGGGAGGTCGATTTTATTGATAACGGGGATGATTTCGAGGTTATTTTCTAGCGCGATATAGACGTTTGCGATGGTTTGCGCCTCTACGCCTTGGCTAGCGTCCACTACGAGCAGCGCGCCCTCGCAGCTAGCTAAGGAGCGGCTCACCTCGTAGCTAAAATCCACGTGGCCCGGAGTATCGATCAAATTTAGGACGAAATTTTCGCCACCGAGAGCGTAGTTTAGGCGTACGGACTGAGCCTTGATCGTGATGCCGCGCTCTTTTTCGATGTCCATGGTGTCCATGATTTGACTGCTCATCTCGCGGTCGCTGACGGCGCCGCACTCCTGGATCAGGCGGTCTGCGAGAGTGGATTTGCCGTGGTCGATATGAGCGATGATGCTAAAATTTCTGATGTTTTTCATGAAATCCCTAGTTAAATTTTGGGCGATTGTATAAAAATTTTCGTTAAAGTAGAGTAAATTTATATTTTATTAAGTTGGCAGGCTCAAATTTGACGGGCAGAGGGCGGCTTTGCGGCGGAGAATTTAACTTTAAATTTGATGAGCTAAATATACAGATTTATTTCAAAATTTTAGTAGATAGAAGCGAGTTTAAATTTGATAAATTTAGCTTTTTTGCCAGCTGTCAAATTTGTTGCTCAAATTTAATGACTATGCCCCAAGTGTCCGCCCGCATCGTTTGACCTTACTTCGCAGATGAGCTCGTCGGCGCATTCGTTATCGCTGCTCTCAAGCTGTAGCGTCGTGTGCGTGATGCCTAGATGCTCCATTTCGTGCGATATTTTGCGCAAGATCTGCTCCGCTTCGCACACGCTTAGCTCGCCGCTAACTACGATATGAGCCGTGAGCGCGTTTGCGCCGCTTGTTATGCTCCAGACATGCAGGTCGTGCACCGAGAGCACGCCGTCCACGCTCCTGATCTGCGCGACGAGCGCGTCTAGGCTCACGCCCTTTGGTGAGCCCTCCATCAGGATGTTTAGGCTCTCTTTTAGCACGTCCCAGCCGCTTTTTACGATGAGTGCGGCTACGAGCAGGCTAGCCGCCGCGTCCGCCCAGCCCCAGCCAAAGCACATCATCGCCAAAGCCGCCGTGATCGCGCCCACCGAGCCCGCTGCGTCGCCCAGCACGTGCAGGTAGGCGCCGCGCATATTGACGTTTTCTCTCACGTCGCCACCGCGCAGCATATATAGCGCCACGACGATGTTTACGGCAAGTCCCAGCGTGCTGATGGCGAGCATGCCCGCGGTGGCTACTTCGGGCGGGTTTTGCAGGCGCCGCGTCGCTTCGATAACGATAAAAACGGCGATGACGATGAGCGTGACGGCGTTTATCGTCGTGGCTAAAATTTCGATCCGCCTGTAGCCGAAGGTCTTTTGCAGATTGCCCTTGCGTTCGCCAAATTTAAACGCAAACAGCGAAAGCCCGAGCGCCGCGGCGTCTGATAACATATGTCCGGCGTCGGAGAGTAGGGCGAGCGAGTTCGTCGCGAAGCCGCCCGCGACCTCGATCAGCATATAACCGAATATTATAAGGAAAGAATTTCTCAAAACGACCTTGTTTGACGCGTGCGAATGCGCGCAGTGGGCGTGATTTTCGTGCATTTTGACCTCGCTTTTGGGCAAATTTTAGTTAAATTATACCTCAAAAAAGCGCTTAAATTTTATCCATATCGCCTTCTAGTCCGGCATCTACGCGCTTGCCGATGTCTTTTAG
>CALCKS010000040.1 GCA_937965895.1 uncultured Campylobacter sp. | reverse complement strand
AGCGCAAATAGACGCCGATCTGCGCCGTCTCATCTACTCAAAATCCATCACGCCATACCTCGTCGATACGCAGGTGCACTACATTAGCTCGGTCGAGGCGCTGCTCGTGCGAGGCGGATTTAACCACGTGTTAAAGGGCACGGTCGTGGCTAGAAGCTCGGGCGGATACTTCTACGTCGCGCCAGAAAACATCCAAAAACTCAAAAAAGAGCAAAGCGAGCTACTGGATAAAAAAGAGGAAATCGTCTATGAGCACTGCAAAATTTTTAGCTCCGCGATGCACAAGGGCCTCCTGTTTTTAAAATTTATAAACGGAGCGTTTGATGTATTTGACGCCTACTGCGCGCGGGTTTTTACAGCTAAAAGTGCGGATTTTGAGTTTGTGCTACCAAGCGGCGGGTCAAATTTAAAGCTGGCAAATTTCGCTCACCCCGCGCTAAAAAATCCAAAAAGCATCAGCATCGACTTTAGCAAAAAGGTACTGTTAATCACCGGCGTAAACGCGGGCGGTAAATCGATGCTACTAAAATCGCTGATAGCCGCAGCCTTTCTAGCTAAATACCTACTGCCGATGCGCATAAACGCGCAAAAATCGCAGATCGGAAATTTCAAAGAATTTGACGCTATCATCGAGGATCCGCAAAACGTGAAAAACGACATCTCGACGTTTGCCGGGCGTATGGTGCATTTTTCCAAGCTTTTTACGAAGAAAAATCTGCTCATAGGAGTCGATGAGATTGAGCTGGGAACGGATTTTGAGGAGGCGGCTAGCCTATACGGCGTGATGATCGAGCGGCTGATGAGCCAGGATATCAAGATGATCATCACCACCCACCACAAGCGCCTTGCTATGCTGCTAGCTAAAAACCCCGACGTAGAGCTGGTCGCGGCGCTATATGATGAGGAAAACTCGCGGCCTAAATTTGAGTTTTTAAAGGGTACGATCGGTAAATCATACGCCTTTGAGACCGCGGCTAGATACGGCATCGCGGCAAATTTGGTCGCGCAGGCGAAGAAAATCTACGGCGAGGACAAAGAAAATCTAAACGAAATCATCACAAAGACGCTGAATTTAGAGGTGCAGCTCAAAGAAAAGCTCGAAAGCGCGGAGAAAAAAGAGCAAAAGCTAGACTCGCTAATCGAAAATTTAAAAGAGCAAAAAGAGCGCGCCGAGGCCGAGCAGCACGAGGTGATAACTCGGCTAGAGCGAGAGTATTTTAAGGCGATAAATGAGGCCAGACGCGCGATAAATCTAGACGATACCAAGGAAAAACAGCGCGCCCTAAACCGCGCGAACGAGGCCAAACGCGCCGTGCAAAAGCCAGAAATCTCCGCCCCACCCCAGCTAAAGGTCGGCGACCGCGTAAAATACGGCAAGATAAAGGGTGTCGTCTCAAGTCTGGGCAAAAATGACGCCGTGATACAAACCGATAACGTTAGCATGCGCGTGCCGATAAATCAGCTAAAAATCAGCGGCGAAACGCCTGCACCGCCTAAAAAATCAGGCATAAATCTAAGCGTGCAAAAGCCGCAAAACGCCAGCGTCACGCTCGATCTGCACGGCTTGCGCGCGGATGAAGCGGTGCAAAAGCTGGATAAATTTATCTCAGATAGCCTAGTGATGGGCTTTGACGAGGTGCAGGTGTATCACGGCATCGGCACAGGCAAGCTCGCCTACGCGGTCAAAAATTTCTTGCGCGAACATCCGAGCGTGAAGGAGTTTTTCGACGCGCCGGCGGGGCAGGGGGGATTTGGAGCGCAGATAGTAAGGCTGTAAATTTGCCTTACTGCGGCTTGTCTCTTGCGTGCCTTTAAATGAGCTAAAAATTTCCTCCCTCGATGAACTATATGTTCTATCTTCGGTCGAAAATTTCGTCGCAACATTTAAATTCATCGCAAGATACTTCGCCTTATTGTTATTCGCTCAAATTTGAAGTCAAATTTACAAATTTTAATTTCAAATTTTACTCGCCGAGACCCGCATCTTGAAAATGTAAATTTAAACTCGCGACGCTTTGCGTCAGCAAAGCAGTGTCGCCACATTAAAAGCGTCGTAGGGGGAGGGAGGGGGATTAAAGGGGGTGGGGAGCGACTTCGCAATTTAAGCCCCCCACCCCCTTTACAATAAAGTAAAAAACAACCTTAAACGGTTGTTTTTTACGCAAGGAAGCTCGGCTTGAAACACCAAATTTGACTAAACCAAATTTAGTACCTTAAAGGCGCAGGTCTCGGTGCGTAAAATTTCAAATTCCCAATTCAAATTTGCGTGTTCCATTAAAATTTAAATCCGCTTTTCGCGTCAAATTTAATGACCTCAAACCTTTCAAATTTAGGTAAAATCCAAAATACAAAAATAAAAAAAGGACAAAGATGAACGCGTTTTTGCAGGGACTGCTGCTGGGTTTTAGCGCGGCGGTACCGCTGGGGCCCGTAAACGTGATGATAATGAGTGCTGCGGTAAGGTCGTTTTGGTCGGCGTTTGCTATCGGGCTTGGCGCTATGAGCGCGGACGTGGCGTATCTGTTGCTTTTGGCGTTTGGCGTGCTTGAGTATTTGCAGGGCGAAACGGTGGAAAAAATCATCGGGATTTTTGGATTTTGCTACCTAGCCTACATCTCCTATGTTATATTTAAAAACGCAGATAAGCCTATAGCGGCGGACGCGCTGGGCACTGAGGTCAAATTTAGCAAAAACTACGCAAAAGGCCTTTTTGTCACGCTTGCAAATCCATACACCGTCGGATTTTGGCTAAGCGTGGCAGGCTTTGCCAAAAGCTTTGAAAACGCGGGCGCGGTCGTGGCGGGGCTAGTAGCGGCGATATTTATCTGGATCGTTTCGATGCCGTTTGCCGTGCATAAAAGCGCCAAATTTATCTCTCAAAACGTCGCGAAATGGCTAAACTACGTGTGCGCGGTCATTTTGCTGGGGTTTGCCTTCTTTTTACTTTATAAACTATTTTTATAAAATTTAGCTTTTATAATTAACTTAAGTAAATAATGATAAAATGAGATAAAATTTTTAGAGAAGTTTAATGCAAAATTTAGATTTTAAAAAGTCGATGACGCAGTTTATCGTCCTGCCGATCGCCGTGCTCGTGATCTGCTCGTGTCTGGCTATGGGTTTTATATTTTATAAAAAGCTACAAGACTCCTCCAACTATATCTCAAACATCGATATACAGAGCAAGGTAGAGTCTTATATGAACATATTGCAAATGATTTATAAAGACGTGGCAAAGCGCGACGTAGAGGAGTTTCAAAGATATAGCGAATTAGCAAATTCTATCCCGTCGTGGATGGTGAAGCAAACAGGCGAAAAAAACGAGCTCATCATCCTAGCTAGCTCACAACAACCAAGCTTAATCGGGGAAAATTTACCCTATAAATTTTGCGGTATGGACGCCAATGCGCACGCAGAGTTGGCTCGCAACGGTGCCTATAAAAGTATAAAACTAATCCCAGACAATAAAGCCGAGATCTGCTATTTTAAAAATATAGACGGCGCGATAATAGGCTACAATATGGTTCAAGGCGTTAAAATTTCCGGTTTTGACGATCCGCTTTTTGCGCAGTGGTTTATCGTGAATATGAAAAATACATTTATAGTAACGAGCGTAATGGTGGTTATTTGTATTTTTCAATATTTGCTTTTTTATAGAAGTATAAGAAATAATCAAGTCTCCCTAATGAAAACTAATGCCAAGCTCGTAGCCAATAATGCCGAGATGCAAAAGCGGCTTTATAGAGATTCTCTTACGGGTTTGCCTAATAAAACAGCTCTGGAGCGTGATCTGGAGACGATGAAAAGCCCTAAAATCATCATTGTGGATATCGACGAATTTAGAAAAATGAATAACTACTTCGGCACTGCAGTTTGCGACAGAATTTTAGTACGAATGACGCAAATTTCGCAAAAATTCGCAGATGATAATAATATGGCGGTTTACCGAGTGGGGCCGGATCAGTTTGCGTTTATCGAGGATGCGGCGTTTTTTATCGATAGGTATGAGGATTTAGCTACCGAGCTTTTGGATAATATCAAAGGTCTAGTCGTCGATATCACCGCACTTGACGGCGAACAAAGCGAGATAGAGATACACTGCACGGTGGGCTTTGCGCTTGATGAGACCGATACGTTTAAAAAGGCGATGGTGGCGCTTGAGTTTGCTAAACAAAGCGGAAAGGACTATTTTTGCTACTTTAAAAACATCGACGATACGCCGCAATACGCCGAGCAAATCACTCGCTCAAATATGATACGAAACGCTATCATAAACGATAGGATCGTGCCGTTTTATCAACCGATATTTAATAAAGAAAAGCAAATCGTAAAGCACGAAACTCTAATCCGCATCCAAAACAGTAACGAAATCATCTCTCCAAGCGTCTTTTTGGAGGTTTCAAAGCGCATCAAACGCTATACCGATATCGAAAAAATGTTGATCGAAAAAAGCTTTAAACTAATCGCCGATAGGCCCGACGCCGTAATCTCTATAAATTTATCCGGGCGCGATATGACCGACGGCGACGTAAGCGTGTTTATCATCGAAAAATTAAATAAATACAAAGTTGCCGGACGCGTGATATTTGAAATACTAGAGGATGAAAACATTGAAAATATAGAGCGTATAGGAACATTTATCGAGCGCGTGCGCAGGATGGGCGTCAAGATCGCTATAGACGATTTTGGCTCTGGCTATAGTAACTTCTCTTACATCCTAAAACTAAAGCCCGACTACATAAAAATCGACGGCTCCATCATAAAAAATATAGACACGAGCGAGGACTCTCGCGCGATAGCCGGCGCCATCATCGCCTTTGCTAAAAAGCTCGACATCACGGTAATAGCCGAATTTGTCCGCTCAAAAGAGGTGTTTGATGCATGCGTAGAACTTGGCGTGGACGAGTTTCAGGGCTTTTATCTGGGCGAGCCTAGAGATAGCCTTTATGAGGATTAAAATTTAACTGCGACGCTATTTTGTCGGAGGCTTTAATCTTTTGCCGTCTTGTAAATTAGCCTTGATTTTTTGATGAATTATCGCCGATTTTTATATCATTTTAACTTTCAATAAAAACAATAATGTCTCTTGCGGAAATTTTAAAGCGGACCGGTTTTTGTAAATAAACTACCAAGTAAAGCTTTATAAAATGAAATCTCGTTGAGTAATTGCCGAATTTATGCACTTGACACGTTTTAGGGCCTGCTTCATTAACTTTTGTAATTATTTATGGATCAATTGCCTTCTTGTGTTTGTACTAAGTTTGGTTTAGACTTTTGTTTTTGCGACAGCGGCGTCAAATTTGACTTTAATTTTTATTGGGTTTTGGCGCTTCCTGTTTGATTACGAAAAAGCATCATATCGCGCAAGGATAAGATTTGTCCATGCGCCTAAAAAGCTAAGCATATTTGGTTTTTGTAGTTTGGCTTGCGAGCTTTGTATGGTTTAAATTTTATCAAGATTGATCGCCGAGTATTGTGATTAAAAACTATCAAATTCCAAGATATTTTTTACAGAAATAAAAAAGCTAAATTCAGCGACCTGCATCGTAAAGACGCAGGTTAATTCGACTTACAAATTTAACTTAAATTTGCGCTTTGATTTTTTCGTAAAGCGATAAAATTTCGTCTTTTTTGATGATAAAGCTATTTTTATTTGCGATGAGGTGAGCGGAGCTGTGCATGATGGTCTCGGCGACTCTGAGTCCGTTTTGTTTCATCGTCGTTCCCGTTTCCACGACGTCCACGATAGCGTCGGCTAGTCCAACCAGCGGCGCTAGCTCGATCGAGCCGTAGAGCTTGATGATCTTTAGCGCGGTAGCCTTTGCGGCAAAATAGTTGCGCGAGATGTGCGGCATTTTGGTGGCGATCTTTAGCTCCGGTGCGTTTAAATTTAGCTCCTCGCCCTCTTTTATGCCCACGCAGACGCGGCATTTACCGATCTTTAGATCAAGTAGGCGCACGACGTCAGGACGGTGCTCTTCAAGCACGTCAAGACCCACCACGCCGATATCTGCAGCGCCGTTTACGACGTAGGTCGGGATGTCTTGGTTACGAACCATTAGAAATTTAAAATCACCCTCGCTCATTAGCAGTTTTCTGTCCTCAAACTCAAACGAGCTTTGAAAAATTTTTCTAAAAATCGCGAGAGTTTCGTCGGCGATGCGGCCCTTTGGCAAAGCAACCGTTAGCATAAGATGTCCTTTTTTTGTTCGATTAGTTTTTGCATCCCGCGAAATACGAGCATGCGGTCGTAGATACTCGTGGTAAAAAAGCGCGATAAAAACTCGCCGTCGCCGCCCGTGAAGTAGATTTTCGAGCCGTTTGCCATACTTTCGATAAGAAGCAGGATCGGTTTGATGATGCCGTAGCTCACCGCGTCGGTCGTTTTTTGCGGGAGTGCGTCGAGGTCGATCTGCGAATTTAGCGAGATTTTTAGCCTAGGCGAAATTACTTCGCAAGCTTTTAGGATGTGCGAAATGCCGGGCACTATCGCGCCGCCAAGGTGCATAGAGTCCATCATAACGTCTATGGTTACGGCACTACCTGCATCGACAATAAGACCGTTTTTTACGGCATAACAGCTAGCCACGCGGTCGATACCAAGGCCTTTATAGATAGTATCTAGTTCAAAATAGGGCTCCAAATTTACGAATCTAGGCGAATTTTGCAACCTTTTGGTTACTTCGTCGTTTACGCTGATAAAATAAATCTTCTCATCGCTTCTAAAATATTTAAAATTTTCAATCCTGATTTTGGTGATTTTACCATTTTCAAAAAAGGTGGCGTTAGTATTGCCTACGTCACATAGAGTCATGTTTGTAGCCGTTTTCTTTCATCAAATTTGCAGTTTTTGAGCAGATGTCCGAACTATAAAAAATAGCTTTTTTCTTAAAATTTACGCCTGTTTGCTCGGCGATTTTGCTGGCTATTTCGTTGATTGCTTCAAACTCTTTGCTTAAAAATCTAGCCTTTGCGCTGCGAAAAAACAAAAGCGTATAAAAGCCCTTCATATCGACACCCATGAGCGCGGCAAGGGTCTTTTTTTTAGTAAATTTATCAAGCTCCATCCAGCTTAAATTTTTTAAGATAATCTTTTTGGCTTCCAGAACTTGATAAATTTCTTGTTTCGTCATTTAAGCTCTAAACTGTAATCGTCGTAGTAAAATTCTTTCGCGCCGGCGAAAATTTGGCTCCCGACCTCGTCTGAAAGCTCGTAAATTTTGGCATTGTCGAGCGCTAGATCTGTCTTGATGAGATATCCTGTTTTTTCCATTATATAAAGCGAGCCGTTATAGACGGTGGCGCTTGAAAAGATGGCGAATTTAAAATATACGTCTTTGATTTGTTTCAAATTTAAGTCGCTAAGCACGATTTTACCGTCTTTTAGTAGAATGTATACGTATTCGCCGTTTATGACGATATCTTTGATCTCGCCGTTATAATAAACCGTTTTTTCGGGATTTATCGAGACGATACGTTTGCCGGTGGCGGCTATCATCGTGTCGTTTACGACGTTGAGCGAGATGATGTTGTTAAAAAACTGCTCGCTACTCACAACCACGTCACGTAAAATTCGGCCTTGGTTTTTATCCGCGATCATGATCTTACCGTCAAGCGTAGGAAATATAACGAGCGAGCTCATAAATAACGGCGCAGCGACGCGAGAGTCCTGTGCATAGACGTTTGAGCTTTCAAACTCGAGCAAAGTATCGTTTGTTGCAATGTCGATGAGATATATGACATTGCCCGCGCTTAAAAGGGCTAGTTTATTATCTTCTAGAGCGGCTGAAACTATTGCTTCATTGAAGCTTCTTTGAAATAAAATTTCGTTTGAGCTGTTTGCAACGATCAAATTTCCGTCCAAATCGGAGCTGATAAATTTACCGTCGGCGGAATTTAACAAGGTTGCACCCTTTGGCAGCTTTATATCGGGCGAGAGTAGGCCGTTTTTAGTTATCGCCATACCGTTTTTTAGTACCGCTCCGTTTATGCTCGCCGTCGCGATGCTAGCCGGCAGCCTGTTTTCTGAAATTTTTTCATTTTGCACATCGGTCGGTTCGAAATACTGCCTTTTCGTACTGCATCCGCCGAGTACCGCGACGCAGAGCGCAGCCGCTAAAATAGCTTGAAATTTTCTCATTTTGCATTTCCTTGATAGTGTTCTAAATTTTTGACGATGGATTGAAGCTGAGAATTTAAAGGAACCTTTTTAAATTCGTTTTTTGCTTCGTCGATTTTATTTTCTTTCATTAGCTCATACCCTCTAACAACGGCCTTATATGAAGTCAAAATTTGACCGCTAGGCTCGTTTATCTGGGATTTTACGATATCTTTTAAAAGCGGATCTATTTGCTCGTTTGCTAGCGATTTTAGCGCGTTTGTGTCGTTGTTATCAAGTGCTCTTTTAAACTCGTAAAGCGCGTAGAGCGAGGCGTCTTTTTGCTTTAGTTCGGCTTTTGCTTGCTCGTCTTTTGGATTAAGTATCAGTTTTGCATATGCGGCGTTTGCGGCTTTAAACTCTTTTTCTTTTAAAGCGCCGTTTATATAGTATCCCGCCGCGCCGATGACGCCTAAAGCGAGCGCACCGATGATAATTTTTTTGTATTTTTTAAAAAATCTTTCGCTTTTGATTATGTTTTCTAAAAATTGTTCTTGAGTATTTAACTCTTCCTTTATAGAATCAATATCATCTTTGATGGCCAAGTTTGTTCCTTAAATTTTAGTTATTGAAAGTTCGTAATTGTAGCATAATAAATATAAAACAGCATAAAAATCAAGGCAAATTGTGTTATAATGCGGAAATTTTAAAAATTTGACGAGGTTTTATGCAGATAGACGATACTTTATTAACCAAACTCGAAAAGCTTAGTTCGCTCAAAGTCGAGAGTGACAAGCGAAGGGAAATCGAAGGTCAACTCAGTGAAATTTTGAGCTTTGCGGGTATACTAGACGAGCTTGATTTAAGCGCTTCTCAAGCGGTAGTAAGCTCCAGAGAGGGCGGAACTCCGTTAAGAGAAGACGTAAGCGTGAGCTCTGACGTGATAGAAACTATACTTAAAAACGCTCCAATGAGTAGCGAACACTTCTTTGTCGTGCCGAAAATTATAGAATAAGGAAATTTTATATGGAGCAAATAAGGCAAGAAACTCAAAATGATAGTTTAGAGCCCAAGAAGATAGACGTAAGCTTGGAGACGTTATTAAAAACGGTCGTCCACAATAAGGCCAGTGACTTACACCTTGTTGCAAGAAGCGAGCCGCAGATCAGAATAGACGGAACCTTGAGGCCGCTTGAGCTCGGCGTGCTAAAGGGGCACGATATACAAGATATCTGCTATGCGCTCATAACCGACGTGCAAAAAAGCGATCTCGAGGAAAATAGAGAGCTTGACTTCGCAATAGAGCTTCCCGGCGTTGGACGTTTTAGAGGAAACTATTACTATACTATGAATGGCGATTTGGCTGCCGCATTTCGTATTATTCCGACAGATATTCCGTCTCTTGACGACCTTAGAGCGCCTGCTATTTTTAAAGAAGTGGTAAAGCGCGAAAAGGGACTAATTTTGGTCACCGGACCTACGGGTAGCGGTAAATCGACGACGCTTGCCGCGATGCTAAACGAGATAAATTTAAACGAAAGAAAGCATATTATTACTGTAGAAGATCCTGTCGAGTTCGTGCACACGAATAAAAAAGGTCTTTTTTCTCATAGAAACGTCGGCGTGGATACCAAGTCTTATGCCAAGGCGCTCAAAAGCGCGCTTCGCGAAGACCCTGATATTATTTTGGTGGGCGAGCTTCGAGACAGAGAAACGATATCTACGGCTATTACGGCAGCAGAGACTGGCCACTTAGTATTTGGCACGCTGCACACAAACTCGGCTATTCAGACTATCAACCGTATCATAGATAGCTTTGAGGGTGGCGAGCAGCTTCAGGTGCGAAATATGCTCTCGGTTTCGTTAACTGCGGTTATATCGCAAAGTTTACTTCCAAAAATAGGCAGCGGACGACTTGCTATACACGAAATACTAATTAACAATAACGCTATCGCAAACCTTATTCGAGAAAACAAGGTGCATCAAATTTACTCCCAAATGCAGCTAAACCAACAAGTAACCGGCATGATGACGCAAACGCAGTCCTTAATGAAAGCTATTAGAGCAAATCAAATCACGAAAGAAATGGCGATGAGATATTCAACCAATCAGCAGGAACTCGCACCATTGTTAGGTATGTAATGGATTTTGTTACTCTATTTGACGTAGTCGTCGTTTCATTGGTTTTGATACTGGGTATAAAAGGCGTGATAAGCGGACTGATAAAGGAAATATTTGGCCTCATTGGTCTAATCGGCGGTATCGTCGTGGCTAGTAGATTCGGTATTAGAGTCGGTCATCTGATAAGCGATAATGTTTATAAAATAGAGGGCGATTCTATTTTATTTTTTGCTGGATTTTTAACGACGCTTATCGTATTCTGGATACTTTGCTTAGGTATCGGCGCATTTTTATCGAGATTAGTAGGGTTAAGCGGACTTGGATTTTTGGATAAAATGGGCGGATTTGTCATCGGAAGCGCTAAAATTTTCCTAGTTTTTGCGGTTTTGATAGTGACTATTTCAAATATTCAAGTTTTAAACAACAAAATAGAGCCGTATTTTAGGGGAAGTAAACTGTACCCGATTTTGCTGAATACCGGCAAATGGATAATGAATGTTAACGTAAAAGGCATATCAGGCGGCGTGGGAAATATCGAAACGCCGTTTGACGCATCTATGCAGGAGCAAAGACCAAATTTAGAGATAAATTCGACGATTAAGGAGTACAAATAATGATTGAGAATTTAGAATACGACGCGCTTCTTGAGAAATTTAAAAAAATTTTGAGAGATAACGGGCTAAAATACACGCAACAGCGAGAAGTTCTACTAAAAACGCTCTACAACAACGACGAGCACTTCACTCCGGAGAGACTTTATTTTTTCATTAAAGAGACCTATCCTGACTTAAACGTCGGCATCGCGACCGTTTATAGGACGCTAAATTTACTCGAAGAAGCCGAGATGGTAACTTCCATCAGCTTTGGTTCGCAAGGTAAAAAATTCGAGCTCGCAACCAAGCCTCACCATGATCACATGATATGCCGCAGATGCGGAACGATCATAGAATTTGAAGATCAAACGATCGAAAAAAGACAATCCAGCATAGCAAAAGAACACGGCTTTAAGTTAACCGGACACATGATGCAGCTTTACGGAGTGTGCAAAGAGTGCAATGCCAAAGAGGCAAAGGGCGGCAAGTGATATTTGAAAATCAACTGGAGATCCAGAGGCTAGAGACTGCAAATGAGTTAAGAAGCGCAGGCGTAAATCCCTATCCGCACTTTTTGCGCCGCGATATGGATATAACTAAATTTAGACTTAAATTTAAACACATTATAGACACTGAAGAAAAGAGTGCCGAAGGCCAGCTAGTAAGCCTCGCCGGACGCGTAAAGCTCATCAGGGATGCTGGCAAGGCGATATTTGCCAACATTGAAGACGAGGACGGCAATCTTCAAATTTACTTTAGTAATAAGACGCTTGATCCTGATTGGTTTAAGGTCGTAAAGAAAAATATCGAAGTAGGCGACATCATATATGTACGCGGATATGCCTTCGTCACGCGAACGGGCGAATTTTCTATGCACGTTAGCGAACTAACTTTAGCGTCAAAGGCCATTTCGCCGCTTCCAGAGAAATTTCACGGACTAACGGACATCGAGACTAGATATCGCCAGAGATACCTCGATATGATAATGAATCCAGAGGTCAGAGCTGATTTTAAGCGCCGCTCGGTTATCGTTAGCACGATTCGCAGATTTTTCGAGGATAAGGGCTTT
>CALCKS010000039.1 GCA_937965895.1 uncultured Campylobacter sp. | reverse complement strand
ACGGCGAGCTTGAGGAGCAGCTTTTTAAAGAGATCATAAATCCAAACATCGACGAGTTTATAAATGATCTTTTTAACCACGAAAGCAGCGAAGTTTACAAAGACGTCGCGGTGCTACTGCAAGGATTTATAGAGTTTGAGCGCGTAGTTTTAAGCGCGCCTCGTCCTATAAATCAAGGCGAAAACAAAAAGACTTTGGACGGAGTTTCAAGATCTGAGGCCATAAGAAGGCAAAAAAACCGAGTGAGAAAGATAAAAGCTATGGAGGAAGAAAATGCAAAAAAATAGGCGAGAATTTTTAAAAAAGGCGGGCATCGCCGGCGCGGTAGCGGCTACGGCCGGAGTAGCGGCGGCAGCGGCGTCAAACCTAAAATACGGTAAAAGCAAAAAGACCGAAGTGCTTTATAAAAGAAGCAAAAACTGGGATCTATACTACGAACAAGCGAAATAATAAAATTTAAGAAAGGATAAATATGTCTGAGGCAAATTTACGTATTATGCCCCACTCAAACGCAGTCGGGCGAAGATCGTTTTTAAAAATGGCCGCGCTAGCGGGCGTAGCGGGCGGCATGAGCGGACTGGCTGCTAGCGGCGTAACTAGAAGCGCCACAAAAGAAGAAATGGCAAATCCGTTTCCAAACTCTAAAATCGTAAAAACCGTTTGTACGGTCTGCTCCGTTGGATGCGGAGTGCGCGCCGAGGTAGAAAACGGCGTTTGGGTACGCCAAGAGGTAGCTCAAGATCACCCGGTAAGCGCTGGCGGCCACTGCTGTAAAGGCAGCGACGTCATCGATATGGTGCGCTCTCACTGCCGTGTAAAATATCCAATGAAAAAAGTTGGCGGCAAGTGGCAACGCATCTCTATGGCACAAGCGCTTGACGAGATCGGCGCCAAACTAAAAGCATATCGCGAGAAAAACCCGGAGCAAGTGATGTTTCTAGGCTCTGCAAAAGACAGCAACGAGCAAAGCTACTACATCAGCAAATTTTCCGCGATGTTTGGGACGAACAACCTAGATCACCAAGCTAGAATTTGACATAGCGCAACAGTCGCCGGTGTGG
>CALCKS010000038.1 GCA_937965895.1 uncultured Campylobacter sp. | reverse complement strand
CACGCGTATTTTGCCGATCCGGACGGATACTACTGGGAGGTGGCTTGGGGGCCTGACTTTAAATTTGACGAGGACGGACTGCTCAAATTTTAGAGCAAACGGCTCTAAAGCGCGTTTTACATCATCCGTCCGCTTGCTGCAAAGCTAAATTTTAGCGGCAGCAAAAAGGGAAAAATCATGAAAGATATAGTCGTATACATACACGGAAAAAACGGAAGTGCGGCAGAAGCGGTCCATTATCAACCGCTTTTTGCGAATAGCGACGTGCTGGGATTTGATTACAAGGCTAGCTCGCCGTGGGAGGCGAAAGAGGAATTCGTGCCGTTTTTTGACCACATCCTTAAAAACCGCAGATCCGTGACAATCGTTGCAAACAGTATCGGCGCGTTTTTTGCCATGCATGCCTTGCAGGGCATGGAGATAAAAAGGGCGTATTTTATTTCGCCAATAGTAAATATGCAAAATTTGATCGAAAAAATGATGTCGCAGGCGCGCGTGAGCGAGGATGAGCTGCGAGATAGGGGCGAGCTGGACACGGGGTCTGGAGAAAAACTTTCGTGGAAATATCTTTGCTACGCCAGAGAGCATCCTATCTACTGGACGGCGCCGACGCATATTTTATACGGCGAAAATGACGATCTAACCTCTTTTGAAACGATTTGCGAGTTTGCAAACCAAATCGGTGCAACGCTTACCGTGATGAAAAATGGCGAACACTGGTTTCACACGGCGCAGCAAATGCGTTTTTTAGATGACTGGATACGGCGCTATAGCTGATAGCGGCTGACTTTTGGATGAAATTTGACTCCAAATCGTAGCGCACCCAGCTCATGCGATCAAATTTAACTTGCAAATCCGCCACCCAAGCCGCTTTTAAATTTTACAAAAAATCTCGGCTAAATTTAGCGTCAAGGCGTAAATTTGACTCAAATTTTACTCACTCTATACGAGGCAACGATCGGCCGAGACGGCTCCAACGCAACCCTGGCGCAAAAATCAAATTTGCCGCCGTTTTTACCGCGCGCCAAATTTGCTCAAAGCCCCAAATATCGCTTTAAAATAATCATCGCCGCGATACTATCTAGCCGTCCATCGCGCCTGCTCTCGGCATAAATTTCGCTCGCCTCAAAGCTACTCATCGCCTCGTCCTGGTATACCACCTCGCCGTCAAATGCTAGTAACGACACAAAATGCGCGATCCGCCGCCGCATCTCGTCCTCGCTAGATCCCCCAAGCGGCACGCCCACGACTAGCTTTTTTGCCCCATATTCGCGCAAAACTGCGCTAACGTCGCGTGCGGCTTGATTGCGATTTTTGCGCAGCACGGGCGTTTGTGGCATCACGGTTTGCCCGACGGCCAGCGCCACACCGATACGTTTTAGCCCCACGTCGATGGCCATTATGCTCATTTTCGTCCTTTAGATTTTCTCAAATTTAGCGATAAATTTGACGGCTGGCAAGCTCAAATTTGATGGCCACGCTCCGTCAAATTTACAAAGTCAAACATCGCCCGGGCGCATTTGCTACCATTAAGCAACTAAATTTTACTCAACAAATACCGTAAGCCCCGATATTCGCAGCTTACCTTCTAGTTCGTATTCGTAAATTTTATCGCCGAATTTTGCTAAGGCCGCATCGAGACTCGCGCCGTTTTTGCAAAATTTTATCACCTCATCCTCTTTCGCAGGTGCGGGTTTCCCACCGAAACGAAGCGCAAATTCGTCAAAATCGTTTATCAAATTTGCCGCGCCGCTAGCTACTAGCTCGTTTGTTCCGTCGCTCTCGCCTAGGCGCTGAGGTAGCGTAAATATCGGCACGCCAAGCTCTTTTGCCATGCGCGCGCTTTGCATCGAGCCGCTTTTAGTATCGGCCTGCGCCACGACTAGAGCCTGCGAGAGCGCGACTACGATGCGGTTTCGCTCCAAAAATCTATACGCAAGCGGCGGCTCGTCTGGGGCGTATTCGCTAAGAGCCAGCGCGTTTTGATAGATTTCTTTGATGATTTTAGCGTTGCTTGGCG
The DNA here is from genome assembly GCA_937965895.1 of uncultured Campylobacter sp. Classification (GTDB taxonomy): domain Bacteria; phylum Campylobacterota; class Campylobacteria; order Campylobacterales; family Campylobacteraceae; genus Campylobacter_A. The sequence goes on along the minus strand of CALCKS010000038.1, from coordinate 3,967 downwards.
GGTAGATTTTATTTAGTCCATTGCCAAAAACGGCGACCGTATGCGGATATGCGCCCTTATGCGCGGCGATATCCACGCCGATGGCCGCTCCGCTAACCACGCAAACGCCGCTGTTTGCAAGCGTCCTAGCTAGCGCCTCTATGCACTGCCTGGTGTAAGCGCTTGCCTTTCTAGAACCCACGATCGAGACCATCGGGCGTTCAAGCAGGGCTAAATTTCCCTCGAAATACAGCTTTGCCGGCGGCTTTTTAAGACGCGAAAGTCCGCTAGGAAGCTTGGTTAAGACGTTCAAAAAAGATCCTTTAGATAAACAACCTCGACCTCTTGCAAGAGTTTCGCGCTTTCTTGCAGGACTTCGATCGTGTTTTTGTGCGGATGGCCGATCGCTATGGCATATGAGCGCTTTTTAGCTAGCTCGACGGCGTATTTTATCTGCTTTCGCACCGCCGCTTTTGAGCCGTCGTGATCCAAAAATACGTCGCGCGCGATGTATGGCATAGAGTATTTTTTCGCCGCGCCGTAAACCTTGGTCGGCGAGGTCGTCTTGCTATCGACGAAGATGAGATTTTCGTCCCGCACCGCCCGCATCATTCTATCCATCGCGGCCGCATCGCTAGTAAAGCGGCTGCCCGTGTGGTTGTTGATGTATTTTAGATTCGGAAAGTCTCGCTTGATGCTTTGCAGTTTTTTTGCGATCTTTTCATAGTCGTCATTTACGGTGAGAGTGCCGATCTCAGCACCCTTAAAGCCGCCTAGAGCCTGCATAGGCAGGTGGATCATATAAAAGCTAAAACGCCGCGCCAAAACAGGCGTTTCGGGGTGGGCTGAGGTTGCTGGGAAAAAGGACGGCGTAAGCTTTAAATTTACCGATTTTATCGCGTCTGCTTGGTGTTTGTACGCTACGTCGTCGATGATGATGACTAGACGCGGCTTGTAGCCCGCTTTTACGGCTGCCTTTACCTCGTTTGTCTCGGGTGCGGTTTTTTTATCCGTCTTTTGCGAGTCGGCAAATTTGGCCTTTTCGTCCTTTTTAGGCTTTTCTTTTTTGATCTTTTCTTGCTCGTTTTGCTCGGAGTTTTGCGGCGCATTTTCTGCGTCAAATTTTACTTCGACCTGCCCTGCCTGATCGTTTGCGTCGCTAAATTCAATATGGATTTTTTCTTTTTTTAGCGCTTGCTCGAGGGGGTTATTTTGCGCCTGCGACATAGGCGTATCGTCAAAGATCACGGCTTCGGAATTTGCAAAAATATGCGTTCTTTGAGGCGCTTGATAGCCATCAAATTTAACGTTATCGCCGCTATTTTGAGCGGATTTAGCGGGCTCGTTTTTAAAGTTTAAATTTGACGAATTTAGCTCGACGCCACCTTTTTTAGCGCTCGTTTCGCCAAGCTCGGAAGTGTCGCGGGATGCTAAATTTATGCTCTCAGGCAAGATTTTATCTTTAGTCGCAGGCGCGCCCTGCTCGTTTGGCAAATTTTGATAGTTTTTTTCTTCAGCTCTAGCTTTTTCGCCGCCGATTTTTACTTTACCTTTAGCTTCCGCCTCGTCAAAAAGTGCCTTTATATCGGTCAAATTTGCTCTTGAGCGCACGCCCGATGCGGCTTGCGCGTCTTTTATGGTGACTTTTTCGGAGTCGCTTGAGGCCGAAAGACTTGGCTTGTGGCTTAAATTTTGCTTTTGCTCGGGCTCGCTTTTATTGCCGAAATACTGCTCGATTTTAGCGATTAGCGCGTTGTCGCTCTTAACTTTTACTCTGACGTCCAGCAGATAAAACGCCCCGACAAGCAAGATACAGGCGATGAGAAAAGCGGAAAGTAGTAGCTTTAGGCCGCCGCGCGAGCGCCCCTTTTTGGAGCGCCTTTTCGCGGCTTTTTTTCTAGGTTTCGAGTTCAATTAATTTTTGCTTTGATCGATGAGTTTGCCCGCACTTATCCAAGGCATCATGGAGCGTAGTTTTTTGCCAGTTTGATTTAACAGGCTTCTTTCGGCGATGCCGCGCTCTGCGTTCATGCGTACGTATCCGGCCTTGCGCTCGAGGATGAAGTCTTTTGCAAATTTACCGTTTTGGATCTCTTTTAGGATTTCTTTCATCGCTTTTTTGCTATCTTCGCCGATGACGCGCGGACCGCTCACGTAGTCGCCGTATTCTGCGGTGTTTGAGATAGAGTAGCGCATATCGGCCATGCCGCCTTGATACATTAGATCGACGATTAGTTTTAGCTCGTGCAAGCACTCAAAATACGCCATCTCAGGCTCATATCCAGCATCTACCAACGTCTCAAAGCCCGCGTTTACCAGTGCGCAAAGTCCGCCGCAAAGTACAGCCTGCTCGCCAAAAAGATCGGTCTCGGTCTCGTCTTTAAAGGTAGTCTCAATGATGCCCGTTCTACCGCCGCCGATCGCGCTAGCATAGCTTAGAGCTAGTTCTTTGGCCTTTCCGCTTGCGTTTTGCTCTACGGCGATTAGATCAGGGATGCCGCCGCCTCGTACAAATTCGCTTCTTACGGTATGGCCAGGTGCTTTTGGAGCGATCATGATGACATCGATGCCTTCAGGAGCTTTGATCTGTCCGAAATGCACGTTAAAACCGTGTCCAAAGGCTATCGCGTCGCCTTCGTTTAAATTTGGCTTTATATCTCTTTCAAAAATTTCAGCTTGAAGCTCGTCCGGAGTCAGTATCATTATGACGTTTGCAGCCTTTGCCGCTTCGGCTACTGTTTTTACCTCAAAGCCCTTTGCTTCGGCTTTTGCCCAACTTTTACCGCCCTTTGCCAGACCCACGATCACCTTTACGCCGCTATCGCGCAAATTTTCAGCATGCGCGTGTCCTTGCGAGCCAAAACCTATCATTGCCACGGTTTTGCTTCTAATCAAGCTTAAATCGCAATCTTTGTCATAGTAAATGCTTACTGCCATATTCTCTCCTTTTAAAAAATTTGCGAGATTATACTATTTAGTCGCTAAAATAAGCTTAACGCGTATATTTAAGTTTTTTAAAAAGCCTTTTAGTGTAGAATTGTCACTCATGAAATCTTGATGCAAAGTGTAGAAAATGAATGAATCAATTTATAAACATATAAAAGCTCTTCCACCACTTGACGATACGATAATAAAAATTCAAACCGTTTGCTCAGACGAAAATAGCTCGCTCAACGAACTATCTCAAATCGTCGAAAAAGACCCGATGCTAACGGCGAATATACTGCGCTCGGCAAACTCTCCCCTTTATGGATTTAGCAGAGAGATTACTACGATATCAAGAGCAGTTACGCTATTTGGCATGGCGACTATACGCGGTTTTGCTCTATCAAGCGCAGTCAAAAAAAGCTTTAAGATAAATTTAGATCCTTACGGTATCACTAGTCAAGATTTTTTAAATATTTCTATAATGCAAAATGCTCTAATGTATAACTGGTATTCAAAAATCAACGCTAGCGAGCTTACAGTTTTAAGCCCTGCTTCGTTCATGCTAGAAGTCGGCAAAATCGTTATATCCAACGAGCTAAACGAAACAGGAAAAGCTGATGAATTTAAGGCAAAATTAAAAAGCATATCAAGCCCATTTGATCTATCGGAGCTAGAAAACGAGATGGTTGGTATCTCAAACGAAACCGTGACCGCTAAAATTTTCGAGCAATGGAACCTTGAGCCCGAGCTTGTCGACGCGATTTTATATTCAAACAACCCGGACGATGCGCCTGAACACATAAAAAGCTACTCAAAAGCGCTTAAAGTCGTAAAAAATGCTGTCAATATCTTTAACCAACTAAACGACGACAATCTGCAAAATACGTTAATGTGCCTCGACGAATACGGCTTTGCGCAAGATAAATTCCTAGAAGCCGTCGCAAAAGTTAAAGCTAATTTGTGAAAGAATTTTTAACCAAACTACTTGACGGAGTGAGCGAAAAGGAAGTCGCCTCCTCCGATAAAGAAATCCTACGAAATTTACTAAATTTAAACGCCG
>CALCKS010000037.1 GCA_937965895.1 uncultured Campylobacter sp. | reverse complement strand
TATCGGCATACTCGTAGACGATGCGATCGTGGAGATAGAAAATATCAAAAAGCACTTAGCTCTAGGCAAACGCCCCTATCAGGCCGCCATCGACGCAGCTGATGATATCGGCTTTGCAGTGATTGCCATTACGCTAACGATAGTGGCGATATTTTTGCCGGTTAGCTTTATCGGCGGAGGCATCGGGCAGTATTTTAGGCAGTTTGGCATCACGGTTGCGGCGGCAGTTTTGGCTTCGCTTTTAGTCGCGCGTTTAGCCACTCCGCTACTAGCGGCCTATATCCTAAAGCCCGAGGCCAAAGAGGAGCGCGAAGCGGGCAAACTAAAGGCCGCCTATCTAAATTTGCTAACTTTCACGCTAGATCACCGCAAATTTACGCTCTTTATCGGCTTTTTGCTACTGCTTGGCTCGTTTGCGCTAATACCGCTTTTGCCAACGGGATTTTTGCCTCAAAGCGACTCGGGCAGAAGTAGCGTAAATATCACTCTAACTCCGGGTTCCACGCTGGAGCAGACCGATGAGAGGCTTTTAAATTTAACGCGCGCCATCAAAGAAAACCCTGCCGTTTGGTCGGTTTTTGCTATCGCTGGAGGAGGTGGCGAAACGCACAAGGGCGAGCTGTTAATCACGCTAAAACCGCACAAGCAGCGCGCCGTTACGCAAAAGGAGTTTGAAAACGAACTGCGGGCGGAGCTGGCTAAATTTAGCGATATGAGATTTGCCTTTGCTAACGAGATGGCTGCGCGCGATATCTCGGTCATCCTAGCAGGCGACGACGCGGATGCGCTCTCTCAAACCGCCGCGCTTATAAAATCTCAAATGAGCGGAGTTGCGGGCGTAAAAAACGCTCAAGTAAACGAACCGCTGCAAAAGCCGGAAATCCGCGTAAATTTAATCAAAAAAGAGGCCGCAAGGCTGGGCGTGAGCCATCAGACCGTTGGCGAAGCTTTGCGTATCGCTACCGTAGGCGACACGGACGCGGCGTCGGCAAAATTTGACCTACCTGATCGCC
>CALCKS010000036.1 GCA_937965895.1 uncultured Campylobacter sp. | reverse complement strand
AGCAAATCGGTCTAACCACGCTTTATAACGACCTAGAAGCGGCAAAAAGCGAGCTGGAAACGCTTGAAAACGAATACTTTGAAGTCTTAGAAATCGCCGAGGGATTTGGAGCTTAGATGGCAAAGATATTTTTAAAAACGGGCAAGGTCGAAAACCTGATCACGAAGCAAAATTTGCACGCTAAATTTATGGCGGTTTTTTGGCTGGATGGCGTGAAGATCGTGGGGTGTTTTGACGACGGAGCGGACGAGATGGGTGTGTATTTCGGCGGTGATGGCGATACTTTGCGTGTGGCGTATGTGAGGGAAGGTGCGATAAATCGCCTAATCAGCGTCTCGCAGCTGTGTGCTGCTGGCAGTGGCTCGCTTATAGATAGACCAAAGGCGGCGATAGAGCGCAAGCTTGGGACTGAAAATATGCTTAAATTTTACCTATTTGTCGGACTTTTGCTCATCATATTGGCTGGTGCGATGCTAGCGGTGCGCGATCACAACAGCTCTCTTTTTTGTTTGCCGCTGTTTTTTGGTGTGAATTTTTTGAGTGAGGCGTGGCAGATGAGAAAATTTATCAAAGCTGCCAAAGAAAATGCAAGATAAATTTAAAGGAATAAAAAATGAATATTAAATCAATAGCTAAAATTTGCGCTTTGTTCGTGCCTGTGACGGTGTTTGGGCTGGATGGGATGAGCTTTGAGTATGGCGACTGGAAGGTCGCGTGCGACAACACGGGCACGTGCCGCGTGGCAGGATTTGAGCACGACGTAGGTAGTGAGTTTATTTCGATTTTATTTACTATAGCAGCTGGCAAAGGGGCGCAAATTGATAACGAAGTGCAAATTTTTGCTGAGAATGAGGTCGATGAAATGGAGCTTTTTATCGATGATAAATTTATCGGTGCGCTAAAAATCAACAACAAAAACGAGGCGGGAAATCACATCGATAATGATAAATTTAAACTTACGGATGCCCAAACTAGCGCGCTGATAGATGCTTTGCATGCTAACCCAAAGGTGGAGCTAAAAGCCAAAGATATAGCGTTTGAGCTCTCGCCCGTGGGCTTTAATGCCGTTTGGCTAAAAATGAACGAATTTCAGGGGCGTCTAAAAGGGCAAAAGCTGCTCGCCCCGCGTCCTATGCCAGTCATCAAAAAGGTAAAATTTGATGATGAAAATGGTAGCGAGATACCAAGGGATAGCCCCGATTTTACGCGCGTGCGAGGTATATTAAAAGCTCTGCCAGAGGCAGCAGAGTGCTTTGATTTGGTTGATGAGTTTGACGGATTTGGCGAGAGAAAAAAGATAGGTGGAATTTGGAAATATAAAATAAATGACGAGAAAATTTTGGTACAGACGAGATGCTATCTTGCCGCGTATAACGAAAGCTCCTTGCTCGCTGTGATGGATAAAAGGCTTGAAAAAGTGTATTTTGCAAGCTCCGAATTTAATGAAGTAGGTAGCGGCGAAATATCAGGAATGTACAAAGACCGCGGGTTCGGCGACTGCTGGAACAAGACAGAGGCGGTCTGGGACGGCGAAAAATTCGTAAAGAGTAGCGAGTGGGACAGCGGACCTTGCAAGGGCATAGCTGGCGGTGCGTGGGTGATGCCGACTTTTGTAAGCGAAGTGGTGGAGTGAATTATTGACTCTTTTGAAACATTGTTGAGCCCGTTAAAATGGTATTTTTGAAGAAAAATTTTAGGCTTGGTTGAACACCTTGTTAATTTTAAACTTAAAGCAAGGGGATGGTATCCGTGCGAAAGCCTTGCTGGCGGGCTGTCGCCGTTTGGCTTGTAGTTGCTCGGTCAAAAACCAAAAACAAGAAAGCAAAAACCACATAAGTTGAGTACGATTTTCTACTTCGCTTCGCTACCCCTGCATTTTCCATGCTGGTAGAAGTGTGGGAGTGAGTAGCCCAACTTTTTAGCATATTCTGCTCTTACGCACTTTGTTTGTAGCTTCACAAGAAACAGTTGCGTAGTGCCTAAAAGAGGGAAAGCGCGAACGGTGATTGAGTGGTGAGGCATCACGAAAAAATGAAGAGACCCGCAAGGACTGAGTGGCTTTTCTCCGTTGCTTCTCATTTTGTAAAAGCCACCCTGTGATTTTATCTTGGATTAATATGTTGGTTTTAAATTTAAAGAAATACCCTTTCAACTCTTATTGCTTATTTTTGAAAAACACGTCTGCGGCGGCACTTTGAAAGATAAAAAACCTATACTACTTTGCTTATTTGCGCTTTTTGCCGTACTTTTTACGGTATTTTTCATGGTTTACGTCGCTAGCTACGAGGAGGATGGCAAATTTACCCAGATAGGCAGCAGCGAATTTTACGCTACGCCGCAGAGTAAAATTTACGCGCTCATCCCAAGCGGAGGCAAATTTGAGCTAAAAGGCGTGCGTGCGGATAAATTTAGATTTTTCGCGTCTGAGAGTTACCGCGGCCGAAACGTCGGCATGGGCGAAAGTGCCGTCTACTGCGGCAATCTCGCGATGATCGGGCTAGATCCATCTCGCGCCAGGGCGATTGGCAACGGATATTTCACGGATGGCCGGGTTAGTTATTTTTGCAGCGACGCAGGCGAGAGAAACTACGAGCTAGGCGGCTTTACCGAGATGGTTCAAACCGTGAGGTACGCGCTGCTAGGCGCTGATAAGCCTCAAAGCTATATCTATAAAACCCAGCGCATTTCTGGCGTAAATTTAGCCCCTATTTTAGATTTTGGATTTGCGGCGGAAAAAGCGGCTTTGGGTAACGAAAGCGGCAAGGTATATTTTGAGGGCAAGCAGCTAGAGGGTGCAGATGCTAGAGCGCTAAGATACGTGCTAGACGCGCGCGGACGAACTAGCGATTTTTACGTTACGGACGGACGAAACGTTTATTTTAAAAGCTCACGGCTCGCGGTAAAATTTACTCCTGAGCTGCATGAGGCGGCGTATTTTAACGGCGTGCACTATCTTTTGGAACCCGCTAGCGGCGTGGTTTATGCGGACGAGCATGAGTTTGCACCCAAATTTGCGCCTTATTCGCTACCCTTTGGTGTCTCTGGTGCGCACGCCTATCATCTACTTTTTCGCGGCAAGGGCGGGATTTACTTTTGGCAGCGTCATAGCGGCGGCGAAAGTGGCGAGCTAAAACGCGCGGCGGACGATCCTTTTGCGGGTGAAATTTCGCCACTTGCGGGTAGCGTTTTTATTAGCGGCGCTCACACTTATTTTGTGCAAAGCCGCGAAGTATGGCACAGAAATAAGAGCGGCAGGCGACTAAGCTCGCGCCATACGGAGCTTTTTAGGCTTAAAACGAGTGAGCAGTGGCGCAAAATAGGGCTCGTGCGTAACGGCGTATACGGCGCTGTTTATGCAAACGGCGATAAAAATTACTATTTTGACGCGCTTGGGACGGGGCAGCTCATAGACTCTAGCGTCTACGAGATCGTAGATACTGTCGCTATAGAGATCTTAACGAGACCGTATGATCCGCGCGGACAAAACATAAGCGGCGCAGGCATCCGCAAGATGATAAAAGATGGTCAGCTCGTACCGGCGCAAGGCGAGCTGGTTTTTGAAGCGGTTACTAGCTATGACGGCGAGGAGAGGTATTATCTTTGGATATTTATGGCGGTTGCGATTTTGGCGGCGATCGCGGGCAAAGCCTACGAGTATAAAAGCCGCGCAAAAGCGGTAGAAAACGAAACAGCGACAAAACCTCGAGGCAAGGCAAAATTTAGACGGTAAATTTGCTTAAAACGCTCAAATTTGACGCTGTGCTCGCCGCTAGCAAATTTTAATCAAATTTTCGCTAAAATCGGGTCAAATTTAAAAGGAGTGCAAATGAAACTGGGAAATTTTTCCGCAAACTCAAGCCTAAGCAATCAATACCTAGAACAAGCTCAAAATAACAGCGCAAAAGCCCTAAATAACATCTCCGCACAGCGTGCTCTAAGCGGTATCGACAGTGCAAATCTTGCTATCGCAGACTCTTTGCGCTCTCAAAGCTCCACGCTAGAGCAGGGCGTCGCAAACGCAAACGACGCTATCGGCATCCTGCAGATCGCAGACTCTACACTAGCAAATATCACGCAAAGCGCCGACCGTATCGGCGAACTATCGGTCAGATATAACGGCGGCATCCTAAACTCCGACCAGCAAAAGATGATAAAAAGCGAGGCGGATGCGCTCGTGGGCGCGATGAGAGAGAGCACGCAGCAGGCGAGCTTTAACGGCAAGAACGTATTTGGCGGGCAGATGAGCTTCCTAACCGGCAACGGTATGGCAAGCGTAAATTTAAACGCGCCTGATTTTAGCGGTATTGACGTGAGTAGCGGCGATAGCGTGAGTAAATTTATCGGTAGCGTAAACGCTCTGCGAGGCGAGATCGGCGCGGCGCAAAACGGCATAATCTCAGGCATCAACGCAAGCCTAACCAAAAACGTTGCGCTAAGGCAAAGCGAGTCGCAGCTACAAAATAACGACATCGCTAAAAATATAAGCGCCTTTAGGCAAAACGACCTGCAAGCAAACGCTGCGATCCTCGCGCAAGCGCACAATACCGCAAGCTTGCAAAGCCAGTTTAATAGGCTTTTGGGTTAAATTTAACCGCTTTTATCTTTTAGCCGCTACGCTCCTTGGCGGCTAAAATGCTTTTGTTTCTTGCTTCTACTTTTGCTATCTAATCGCGCCTTAAATCAATCAGTCAAATTTTACTTACTTTCGCGTCTAATATACTCTCATGCTTTGCGATTAAAATATAAATGCTCGCCAAGTTAAATTTGCCGAGTCGGGCTGCGTACTCGTCAAATCTACTTAAACCCTCCACATTAGCTTTGCTAGGATTATCATTATGACACATAAAACAAGGGCGATAACGTGCGAGTATTTGCCGAAAGGATCGGGTTTTTTAAGCTTATAGACATAAAAGAGCGATATCGCCGTGATTAGGCACATTAACCCCAGCACGCCGATCTTAGTCGCGAGCAAAATTTGAAACGAGCTACCGAGCCATCCGTTCTCGCCGCCAAAATAATCCCTTGCCATATAAACGCCGCTGATGATAAGAAGCAAAAACGCAGTACCAAAGACCTTTGCGCTGCCTTTGGTGTAGGCCTTTTTGACGCGAGCGAGCGTATCCTCGTCTACGTGCTTTTTGGCAAACGGAAATATACAAACGTCGAAAAATACGTAACCGACGAAGGCGACGGCGCTCAAAATATGAACGATCAGGAAAAATAAATACATTTAGGACCTTTTTTGTTTGATTATATTTAAATCAGTCGTCCAAATGGATGATTTTGATTAAGGATTGTGCTGAAAATGGTTAAATTTAATCTACCAGTAGGGCGGCAAATTTGCAAAATAAGCGGACAAAAAACTACATGGAGTCAAATTTGGATTGCGTAAATTTGAGAAAATAAAGTGAGAGATATAAAAATCCGCCCGTCAAATTTAACGGGCGGAGTAAATTTAAGGGCGCGCAAAAGCTTGAGCCTTAAATTTAAACTTAAAACCCTCGTAAAAACAAGGGTTAAATTTTACTCGACTTCGGCGTCGATGACGTCGTCGTCTTTTTTCTTGCCGCCGTTTGCTTGCTCGCCAGTAGCGCCGTCTTTTTTATACATCGCTTCGGCTAGCTTGTGGCTGGCTTCGCTTAGAGTTTTGACTTTTGCGTCGATCTGCTCTTTGCTCGCGTTTTCGTCTTTTAGCGTCTCTTTTAGCTCGTCAAGCGCCTTTTGGATGCGCTCTCTATCCTCGGCAGGGATCTTTTCGCCTAGCTCGTCGAGGCTCTTTTGCGTTTGGTGCGCTAGCGCGTCGGCTTGATTGCGTGCCTCGACCGCATCTTTGCGCTTTTTGTCGTCCTCTTTATGTAGCTCGGCGTCTTTGACCATGTTGTTGATCTCGTCTTCGCTTAGGCCGCTTGAGCCTGAGATCGTGATGTTTTGGGCTTTGCCGGTAGCCTTATCTTTAGCAGAGACTGTTAGGATACCGTTGGCGTCGATGTCAAACTCAACCTCGATCTGAGGCACTCCGCGAGGAGCGGCAGGGATGCCCTCTAGGTTAAACTGACCCAAAGACTTGTTGTCGCGGGCAAATTCGCGCTCGCCTTGTAGCACGTGGATCGTGACGGCGCTTTGGTTATCCTCGGCGGTTGAAAATACCTGATTTTTCTTAACCGGAATAGTCGTACCTTTTTCGATGATTTTCGTCATCACGCCGCCTAAAGTCTCGATACCTAGGCTTAGCGGAGTGACGTCTAGGAGCAATACGTCCTTCACGTCGCCTTTGATGACGGCGCCTTGGATCGCCGCGCCGATAGCTACGACTTCGTCCGGATTTACGCTTTTATTTAGCTCTTTGCCAAACGCCTTTTTGACCTCTTCTTGCACTAAAGGCACACGCGTCGAACCGCCCACCATGACGATCTCTTTGACATCGGATTTGTTTAGGCCGGCGTCTTTTACGACCTCGTTTATCTTGGTGATCGTTTGCGCGACTAGATCCTCGATCATACCCTCAAATTTGGCCCTAGTTAGCGTTTTTGTGAGGTGTTTAGGACCCGTAGCATCAGCAGTGATAAACGGTAAATTTATAGTCGTTTCTTGAGCTGAGCTAAGCTCTTTTTTGGCCGTTTCGGCTGCCTCTTTTAGGCGTTGCATAGCCATCACGTCGGTTTTTAGATCGATACCCGAGTCACTTTTAAATTCGCTCGTTAGCCAGTCGATTAGGCGGTTATCGAAATCATCGCCGCCCAGGAATGCGTTACCGCCCGTAGCTAAAACCTCGACCACGTTATCGCCGGTTTCTAGTACCGTAACGTCAAACGTACCGCCGCCTAGGTCGTAAACCATGATCTTTTCGGACTCTTTTTTATCTAGACCGTAAGCAAGAGCCGCCGCAGTTGGCTCGTTTATGATGCGAAGCACGTTTAGTCCAGCGATAGTTCCCGCCTCTTTTGTCGCTTTTCTTTGGCTGTCGTTAAAGTACGCAGGCACGGTAATGACGGCGTCTACGACTGTTTCGCCCAGATAGCTCTCCGCATCCTCTTTTAGCTTTATGAGCACTTTTGCGGAGATTTCTTGCGGAGTGTAGACTTTGCCCGCGATCTCGATAGCGCACGCGCCGTTTCTATCTACGACGTGGTACGGCAATCGAGATTTGGCCTCCTGCGCATTTTTTTCGTTGCTCATTAGACCCATTATTCTTTTGATAGAGTAGATGGTTTTTTCAGGGTTTGTGACGGCTTGGCGTTTTGCGCTGTCGCCTACTAAAATTTCACCCTTATCTGTAAACGCTACGACCGAAGGAGTCGTATTTTTACCCTCTTTGTTAGGGATTACCTTGCTTTCGCCTCGCTCATACACGCTTACGCATGAATTCGTCGTTCCTAGGTCTATACCTATTACTTTTGCCATTGTTTATCCTTTTTATTAAATTTTTCTTTCAAATTTTACTTCGCTATCGACACCATCGCAGGGCGTAAAACTCTGCCGTTGATGAGGTAACCTTTTTGTATCACTTGTACGATCTTACCTTTTTCCACGTCTTCGCTTTCTACTTGCAGCATAGCATTGTGGAAATTCGGATCAAAGTCCTCGTTCGCTTCGATCGCGGTGATGCCGTTTTTCTCGAAACATTTTTTAAACTGATCTATCGTTATATAAATTCCCTCTTTGATTTTTGCCGCGTATTCGTCGCCTTCGGTTTCAAAATTTACCGCCATCTCAAGCGCGTCTATCACCGGAAGCAGATCCCGCGCAAATTTCTCGTTTGCATATGTCGCAATGTCCGCTTTTTCCTTTTCAAAACGCTTTTTGATGTTTTCAAAGTCCGCATTGGCTCTGTAATACTTATCCGTTAGCTCCTCGAGCTGCTTTTGAAGCTCGACGTATTTTGCGTCAAGGCCCTCAAAGCTGATACTCTCGTCAAAATTTGACGGGATTTGCTGCTCAAGTTCCACGTTTTCATTCTCGTTCATGCCGCCTCCTTTAGGTTGTTTAAAAATCTTTCATAATCATTATAAATGCTGCCTGCGCAAAGCATTTTAGCCTCTTTGCCCTCATAATTTATGCCAAGCTTCATGCCTAGGTAATTTTCGCCGAAAAAGACTAAATTTGAGTCAAAAATCATATCAAAACTAGGGCTTAGCGCGTTTTTAAAGCTCTCGCCGAAAATTTCAAGCGCTACTTTTTCGTTTTCTAAAAAGCGAATTTTAGTGCGTTTTAGTTCAGCTATCTTATTTCTTAGCTCATTTAGGCCCACCTGCATACAGGTAAGCTCGAGTCTGTCGAGCTCTATACCGATGAGATTGCTCAAAAATTTTTCGACTTTCGAGTTAAATTTGAGCGCGATCTCGTCCTCGCTAAAGCTCAAAATCAAAAATTTATTGTTTAAATTTAAGACCTCGTTTAGCGTTTGGGTTTTGCTTTCAAAAACCATCGCGTAAATTTCAAATTTATCGCTTAGCAACTTTAGTAGGCTTGGATTTGCGATATTTGGCGTTTCGTCGAAATTTAACCTAGCTCGCCAATAATCTCTCATCGTGGCAGCCGTCGGTATCCTGCCGCCGCTAACGTGAAACTGCGTAATCGCGCCCTCGTCGGAGAGCTTTTTAAAATAAACTCTAATCGTAGAGGCCGGGATCGACATCGCCATACGCGAACCAAGCTCGCTAGAGCCGATCGGAGCGTTGTCGCTAAGATAAGCTTGAATAATAGAATCAAGTATCAGATCTCGCTTACTTATCTTTATCATATTAGCACTCTCTCCTTTAAATTGCTAGACGAATTATACAACATTGAGCGGATAATTGTCAAGGGGTAGAGTTAAAAAAAATTATTTAGATAACTTTAGCGTAGTTAGCTCAAGGTTATAAGGGTAAAATTTTGGGCATTATTGGCAGCGTGCTGGAAAATTTGAACAAATTTAATGTAAGAGTATAGTAAATTTGATTTTATTGCTAGAAGTTTTTATGAAATTAAAATTTGCCGAGTTAAATTTAAAAATGTGTAAAAAGTAAAATTTGAAAGAAAAGCCCCAAATTTAGGGCTTAGGATTATTTATCTCTGAGATTTAGCTCAGCGATAACTTTTGTGTAAGCTGCGTAATCTTTAGCTTTTAGATATTTCATCAAGCGTTTTCTGCGGCCAACTATTTTAAGTAGTCCGAGGCGAGACGAGTGATCTTTTTTGTAGATTTTTAGGTGCTCGGTTAGCTCCTCGACTCTTGCTGTTAGCAATGCGATCTGAACTTCCGGAGAGCCCGTATCTTTTTCTTTTCTAGCGAATTTCGCAACAATTTCTGCTTTTTTAGCCGAATCCAAAGCCATAGTGACCTCCTGATTGGTGAGATTAAAAAAGGCGATTATATCATAAAAATCAAAAAATGCGGCGCCTATTTTAAAAAATATTGATTTAATCAAATTTGCAGATAAAATTTAATAAAATATCCGCAAAAAATTTAAGGGGAATTTATGCTTTTGACAAAAGCAAGCGAATACGCACTGCTTTCACTGATTTACATAGCGCAAAAAGACGCTCCCTCGGACGTCGATACGATGTCGGGCGAGCTTGAGATATCAAAAAGCTTTTTGGCTAAAATTTTGCAAAATTTGGCTAGAGAGGGCATTTTGGTTTCGTTTAAGGGCGCAAACGGCGGATTTATGCTCGCGCAAAAGCCTGAAGAAATCAGTATAAAAAGAATAATCGAAAGCGCAGAAAAGCGTAAAATGGCGGTATTTGAGTGCTCTATCTCGGCCGATAGTTGCGCCTCCAGCAAGGGCGGAATGTGTCAAATTTGGCCGATGTTTAGCGCGCTTCAGTCTAAAATCGACGATTTTTTAGATACAATTACGTTAGCAAATATAATCAAGAAGTAAATTTTGGCAAAACAAAAGCGCAATATCCTAACTCTGGTCGCACCGTTTTTAGAGCCTATCGTAAGGTTTAAGGGGCTCACGATCGTCGGCGTCATAATCGCCATCCTAGCGATCATCATCGTGCCGCTTCCTAGCGCGGTTTTGGACTTTTTTCTTGCGCTTTCCATCTCTATCTCGGTGCTCATCATCCTTATCGCCGTTTACGTGCCAAAGCCTACCGACCTTAGCACGTTTCCGACGCTCATTCTCATCATTACGCTTTTTAGACTCTCGCTAAATATCGCCACTACGCGTATGATTTTGAGCGAAGGACACAACGGTCCAGATGCTGTGAGCGAGATCATCTCAAGCTTCGGGCAGTTCGTCGTAGGCGGCAACTACGTCATCGGCGTGATCGTCTTTACGATCCTCGTGCTTATAAATTTCATGGTCGTTACTAAGGGTTCGACGCGCGTGAGCGAGGTGCAGGCGAGATTTACGCTAGATGCGATGCCTGGTAAGCAAATGGCGATAGATGCCGACCTAAACGCGGGTCTGATCGACGAAAAGACCGCTAGAGAGCGCCGTGAAGCCATCATCGGCGAGGCGAATTTCTACGGTGCGATGGACGGTTCGTCTAAATTTATCAAAGGCGACGCGGTCGCTGGCATCATCATCACGATCATAAATATCGTCGGCGGCTTTCTCATCGGTTCGTTTCAGTACGGCCTAGACATGGCTACTTCGGCGCAAAACTACACGATCCTAACGATCGGCGACGGCCTAGTGAGTCAGATACCTGGCCTCATCACTTCGACGGCCACGGCGATAATCATCACGCGCGCTAGCAAGGACGATGAAAATTTCGCCGAGGGCTCGCTAACGCAGCTGCTGGGCGAATATAAAACGCTTCTAATAGTTGGCTTCATACTATTTATCTTTGCCCTGGTTCCCGGGCTTCCGACGCTATCTTTAGGCTTTATCTCGCTTCTATTTTTAAGTATGGGTTATATAATGAAAGAGGTAAAAGAGGGCAAGATAAATTTGACATCCAAAGCTCAAAGCGCAAGCTTGGCGCAAGGCGAAGAAGAGGGGCAG
This sequence comes from uncultured Campylobacter sp., assembly GCA_937965895.1. GTDB lineage: Bacteria > Campylobacterota > Campylobacteria > Campylobacterales > Campylobacteraceae > Campylobacter_A. The sequence goes on along the minus strand of CALCKS010000036.1, from coordinate 19,203 downwards.
GCTGCACCCAAACCGCCTAAAAAAAGCGAAGAGGAGATCGCCCGCGAAGAGGAAGCTAAGATAAACGATATCTTAAAGCTTGAAATTTTAGAGCTTGATCTAGGATACGGCCTGCTAAAGATCGCCGAGACCGATCTCATCGAGCGCATACGAGCGATGCGCCGAAATATCGCGGCACAGCTTGGCTTTTTGATGCCAAAGATCCGCATCCGCGACAACCTCCAACTACCGCCCAACGAATACCGCTTCAAGCTAAAAGGCGTCGTGATCGGGCAGGGCGAAATTTACGCGGATAAATTCCTTGCGATGGATAGCGGGCTAGTTAGCGACAACATCGAGGGCATCCCTACCAAAGAGCCGGCGTTTGGCCTAGACGCGTTATGGATCGATGCGAGCGTAAAAGAGGATGCGATACTAAGTGGCTACACGATCGTGGATCCCGCGAGTGTCATCTCTACGCACATGAGTGAGCTTATTAAGCAAAATGCCGCCGAGCTCCTAACTCGCCAAGAGACACAAAATTTGCTCGACAAGCTAAAATTAGAATACCCGGTCATCGTCGAGGATACGCTACGCATCGCGCCTATCGGAGTGATCCAAAAGGTACTAAAAGCGCTGCTAAAAGACCATATCCCGATAAAAGATATGCTAAGTATCCTAGAGGCGCTAAGCGACATCGCCGAGGTCAGCAAAAACCTCGATATGATCGTCGAGCACGTTCGCACGGCGCTTGCTCGCGCTATCACTTCGCTTTACGTCGATGAGGGCGGGCGGTTAAATTTCTACGTGATGGAGCCAGCCGCGCAGCAAAAGCTGATCGACGCCGTGCAGTATAAAGACGGCGCGTATCACCTGATGATAAACGTCTCGCAGACCTCGGCGATCGTGCAGGCTCTGCGTGAGGCGAGGGCGAAGCGGCCGATCTCTGAGTACGGCTCGATGATACTTTGCGTGGAGCCTAGCTTGCGTAAATTTATCGCCGATATCTGTGCGAATTTTGCCATAGATATCACGGTGCTTAGCTTTGCCGAAGTCGCGGCAAATACGCCGTTTGAGACGCTAGGCACGATAGAAATATCAAATTTGTAAGGAATAAAATGACCATCCACCACCTCTCGCACACCGATCTGGACGGATACGGCGCGCAGGTAATAACGAATCACTATTTTAAAAACGTTAAATTTTATAACTCAAACTACGGCAAGGAGATCGACGAGAAATTTGATCAAATTTTGGCTCAAATTTCGGATAAAAACGCAGCCCAGACGCAGTCAAATTTGGGCGGCGAGCAAAATGGTAACTCGCAAAACGCGTCCGAAAATCGCGGCGAGGGCGAAGCGGCTAAAAATGACGAAAAAGCGCTTATTCTGATAACGGATCTAAATTTAACCGTGGAGCAGTGTGAAGCCTACGAAAAAGCGCTCGTAAATAAAAACGCTAAAATTTTACTCCTAGATCACCACCAAAGCGGCGCCGAGTGCGCGAGCAAATTTGGCTGGTATTTTTTAGATAGCTCAAGGTGTGCGACTAAGATCACGCATGATTTTTTCGCTAAAATTTACGGGGTCGATGCGAGCCTAAATCACTTTAGTGACGTCGTAAATGCGGTCGACATCTGGCTAAAAGAGGACGTAAATTTTGAAATGGGTAAGGTCGGGCTCGGACTCGTCGCGAACGCAAAAGAGATAAACAAAACGATGTTTGAGGCTGAAAATTCGCGCTATCTTTTTTATCTTATCGAGCGAGCGCGAGAGTTTTTTGATGCGGGAGACGACTACGTCGGGCTTGACGAAGCTATTTTTGGATTTAAAAAGGACTTTTTCAAAGAGGATAAAAACGATACGTTAAGCAATCTTATCTCGGCTTTCGTTGTTAAAAAACTAAGCGAAGAAAAAGAGAAATTTAGCATAAAATATAACGATTTTAAGGGCATTTTGACCTACAATATCGGCAATACTTCGGTTATAGGCAACGACTTTTTAGTTGCAAATCCCGATGTTGATTTTTTCATCGACGTTACGAGCAAAAAGACGCTGAGTTTTCGCGCTAACGGCAAAGTAGACGTCAGCCAGATGGCTAAAAATTTAGTCGGCGGCGGCGGACACGTGAACGCTAGCGGCGGGCTTTTTGCGGGCTTTAAGGATAGCTTTAGCTATGAGAACGTAAAGGCTCAGATAACCGACCTAATAACTAAAAAAACGATTTTATAAGGATAGAAAATGAAAGAAATAGAACCTACCGTGGATGAGCTAAGCTACGAGCTTTCGATGATGTTAGAGGCGATGCTTTATTATGCCGGCGTGAAAAAAGATAGGCTTGAGGACGCCGCAGAGACCTATATCGAGTGCATCGACGACGCGCTGGAAAACTCGGGTGCCGAGGGCGTGGACGAGGTGCTCGAAGTCGTCGAATATATGAAGAAAAAGCACGCTAAATTTTTCAAATGAAAACTCTAGCGCAAATTTTATTTTTTTCGGCTCTGGCGGCGATGCTAGGCGGATGCGTGTTTTTAAACGACCGCGGCGTGACAACGAAGTACTACAACGAGTGCAAGGAGTACTACGACGCGACGGGCGTCTATCACAAAGAGTGCCCTAAAAACATCATCGACTGGACGGAGTGATGAGCTTAGAAGCGGCTAGAGCGGCGAAGGCTAGGGAGCTGGCGTGCAAAACCTACGCACCTTTGATGTGTGAAATAGAGGAGCTAGCGGCCAAATTTAAGGGACGCGAATTTGAGCTTAAATTTGACGATATAGTCGAGATAAACGCAAATTTAACCTCCAAAGAGCGCGAAGAGATGCTGCAAACGGCGCTAAATTTACGCTCGTGGCGCAAGGGACCGTTTAAGATAGACGATATCTTTATCGACAGCGAGTGGAGGAGTTTTGTCAAATTTAACCTACTCGCGCCGCACATGGATCTAGCGGACAAGGTCGTGGGCGATATCGGCTGCAACAACGGCTACTATCTCTTTCGTATGTCGCCCCAGCGCCCCAAAAAACTGATCGGCTTTGATCCCGGCGTTATGAGCTTTTTGCAGTTTAAATTTATCGATGCGTTCGCGCGCTCGGGCATAGAGTACGAGCTGCTAGGCGTCGAGCACTTGCCGCACTACGGCGTCAAATTTGACGCGCTCTTTTGTCTTGGCGTGCTCTATCACAGAAGCGATCCGGTGCGTACGCTAAAAGAGCTAAAAGGCGCGCTAAATGCGGGCGGCGAGCTATTTTTGGACACGATGTATCTTGATATGGAGGGCGATTTTGCCCTGAGCCCGAAAAATACATACTCAAAGATACCAAATATCTACTTTGTGCCGACTATTAGTGCGCTTTTAAACTGGTGCGAGAGGGCGAATTTTAAAGATGCGCAAATTTTGGCGACAAAGCCAACGGACGCGCACGAGCAGCGAAAAACGGAGTGGATCTTGGGTCAGAGTTTGGGCGATTTCCTAGATCCTGCAGACCCGGCGCGCACGGTCGAGGGCTATCCTGCGCCAAAACGGGTCTATCTAAAACTAAGCGTATAAAAAGGTGAAAAATGGACGAAAATATCTACGACGACAACAGTAGCGACGGGGTCGTACTGCCAGAGGATGAAAATCCGTTTCGCAACGAGCTAAAAACCTCGCCGAATATAAAAATCGGTCTTAGCGGCGCCGTGACGCAGCTCGAGCCAAACCGTGCTAAAACGCGTTTTTTTGCCACGAGCGACATGGTTGCCGATAGCGAGGGACTTATACATAGCGGGTTTGTTTTTTCGGCGGCTAGCTACGCGGCGATGGCGGCGGTCAATGAGACTTTTAGCGTCGTTATCGGCGCTAAGATACATTTTTTTGCCCCGACAAAGCTAAATGAAGCGATCGAATTTGACGCGCGCTCGCACTTTAACGAGAGTAAGAAGCGCGAGGTGCGAGTAACTGGCACGACGAACGATATAAAGGTGTTTGAGGGGACTTTTCAGGTCGTGATTTTAGAAGATCATATCTTTAAAATTTACAAAACGAACCTGCAAAAACAAGCCGCGCAAAGACGAAACGAAGCAAAACGCAAAGAAGAGGCGAAGCAAAACGCGTAAGCTCGGTCAAATTTGATGAAATTTGGCGGCGCGGTAAATTTGCGCCGCCTTTTCTTTTAAATTTGATTTTATGCCGTTTTTTGGCGGTATTTTGGGAAAACCAGCATAAATTTAACGCCAAATTTGCCGTTTTGTTTGGCTTGACTGCTTTAAATTTAGCGCGGTTGTTAAAACTCAAATTTGACCCGTTAAAATCTCATCTCCCTACCGATCATATTTATCCAAAAGTCCAAATTCGCCAGCTCAGCCTTTAACGTCGTTTTGTCGCCGTGACCTGGATACAGTATAAAATCGCCTTGCAAATTTTTACATTTTAGTAGGCTTTGGTGCATATCCTCGGCATTTGAAAACGGAAAATCATAGCGCCCGATCGAGCCTCTAAACAAAAAATCTCCGCTAAAGATAACGTCGTCCACGCGCACCATACAGCATCCTGGCGTATGTCCCGGAAAGTGCATAAACTCGATCTCAAAGTCCTCTATGTTAAATTTAACGTCCTCAAATTTTGCTCCGCCTACGCAGATCGCCTCGTCGGTCGTTTCGTATCCTGCGCCCCAAACGTCATTTTTTAGCATAAAAGCGTCGTTATTATGAATGTGCGCAGAAATATTAAAAAAATTTTTTAAGCGGGCGCAGTCAAAAATATGGTCAAAGTGTCCGTGCGTGTTTAGTATCGTGAGTGGAGCGTGTGAAATTTCGCAAACGTAGTTAAACGAATTTTGTCCCGCATCAATGATGATCTCACGCCCATTTTTGGATATTACGTAGCAATTAGTTTGATAATTGCCGCATGGTTTTAATAAAATTTTCAAGCTAGTCCTTTTGTCAATTTTAATTAAAATAGATTGTATATTTTTTAAGCTTAAAAGTTAAATTTATAATTATAAATGTATAATTAAGAAAAAAGTTAAATTTGACGGCGGAGACGATGAGAGATTGGGCGAAGATTACCGAGAAAATCGTAGAATTTTTGACGAGCTACCTAAAAAAAAGCGGCGCAAAGGGCTTTGTTTTGGGCGTTAGCGGCGGTCTAGACTCTGCCGTCGTAGCCGCTCTTTGCGCGCGCACGGGCTTTGAAACGCATGCGCTTTTGATGCCGACGAAGTACTCGAACGGGCGAAATTTAAGCGATGCGCTAAAGCTTTGCGAAGATCTAAAAATAACGTACAAAATCATCGAAATTCAGCCGATTTTGGATAGCTTTACCGCGCAAATCGGAGAGCCGCTGTCAAATTTGCGCATGGGAAATCTAAGCGCAAGGGCGAGGATGTGCCTGCTTTACGATTATTCGGCAAAGGTAAACGCGCTAGTCGTGGGTACGAGTAACAAAAGCGAGCGCTTTCTTGGATACGGCACGATCTACGGCGATATGGCGTGCGCACTAAATCCGATCGGCGAGCTCTTTAAGACTGAAATTTACGAGCTGGCTAAAGAGCTTGGCATCGATGAAAAAATCATCGCAAAAGCCCCGTCCGCCGATCTTTGGGAAGGGCAAAGCGACGAGGCCGACATAGGTTATAGCTACGAGCGGCTAGATGAGGTCTTGCGTTTGGCGCAGAGTAAAAGCGAGGCCGAACTAGCGCAAGAATTTGATCCAAAACTCGTCGCGACTGTATTTTCAAGGATGAGAGCGAATAAATTTAAACTCTCTTTACCGCCGGTCGCTAGCGTGGACGTCGAGTAAAATTTGAGCTAAATTTACTGCTACGGCAATAAATTTGGCTGAGGTTTTGTGGAAAAAAGGGCGAAATTTAACGGCAAAGTTGCGATGATTTTTCTGAAAGTAAAAATAGATAAAACTGCCGTAAATTTGGCGGCAAAATAAATTTAAAAACAAAAAAAGAAACGCAGAAGGTAAGATAAAAATAAAAAAAACAAGGAGGCGCAATGGAAGAGATAGCGTTTTATAGACCTACTATCGACGAGGCCGAGATTACGCTCATCAAAGAGGCTCTAAAAGACCACGGTTCGGTGATCGTGGAGAGGCTGGAGTCCGAGCTTAAAGAGTATTTTGGCGTAAAGCATGCCGTTACGACCAATAACAACAGCGCCGCTCACCATTTGGCGCTTTGTTCGATGGATCTAAAACGCGGCGACAAGATCATCTGCTCGGTAAACTCTACTCCGAGCGTGGCGCAGGCGATTAGGCATTTTGACGCCGAGCCGATATTTGTGGATATTAACGAAGACGACTTTAATATGAATCCTCAGTCGCTGCGAGACACGCTAAAAGTGCACAATCACAAAAAGCTAAAAGGTATCTTCGTAAACCACGTCGGAGGGCAGGCGTCAGATATGGACGAGATCTACGCTATCGCGCGGGAGTACGACGTAAAGGTGCTCGATGATGCTGGCAAGTCCGTCGGCCTAACATATAACGGCGTAAAAATCGGCTCTGATGACCGCTCGCTTATCTCTTGCTTTAACGTGCATTCTCAGCTTACAAACCCTATCGCAACGGCTGGCTTTATGCTAACGGACGACGATGCCATCGCCGAGCGCGCTAGACTACTGCGCAACCACGCGATTGTGAATGGCGGCATAGATAAAGACGGTAACCTAGGCTACGTCTACGACGTCGTAGATATCGGTGTGAAGTATGATCTAACGGGGCTTTGCGCGGCGTATGCGGTGGCGCAGTTTGAAAAGACGGATAAATTTATCGCTCGACGTAGACAGATCGCCGCCATCTACGACAAAGAGCTCGCAGGTTGCCCGCACGTTTCGCTACCGATCAAAAAGCGCGACCACGTCTATATCCAGTACATCATCAAGATCGACAAAAACCGCGACGGGTTTGCTAAGGAGCTACTAGAGCGCGGCATCCACACGGCGCTTCACTACAAACCGATGCACCTTTTGAGCTACTATAAAAGCAAATACGGGCTTAAGGTAAATTCCTTCCCAAATGCGCTAAAAACCTATCAGCAGGTGCTTTCGCTGCCCGTTTACAACGCGCTTAGCGACGAAGAGGTTGCCTATATCTGCGAGAGCGTGCGAGAAGTAGCCAAAACGCGTGTTTAAAAGGAAAATTTACGCCTTCGCGCAGGAGTATTTTTACACTCCGAATTTGTGGCAAAAGTGCCTAGCTATCGCGCTTTTGCCCTTGAGCGCGCTTTACTGCGCGGGCGTGATTTTAAAGGCCAAATTTAGCAAAACTTTAGATTTTGGCATTCCGATTATCAGCATCGGAAATTTAACCCTAGGCGGCAGCGGAAAGACGCCGCTTGGTATTGCTATCTTAAACGAATTTGAGGGCGGCTGCGTCGTGTTACGAGGCTACGGCAGAGCTTCAAGCGGACTAGTCAAGGTCGCGATCTCGGGCAAAATTTTGGTGAGCGTCGCGGCTAGCGGCGACGAAGCCATGGAGTACGCAAAAAGCGTAAAAAACGCAAACGTCATCGTGAGCGAAAACCGCGATATCGCGATAAAAGAAGCCCTGAATTTGGGCGCAAAGTACGTGTTGCTAGACGACGGCTTCGGTAAATTTCACATCAAAAAATTTAACATCCTGGTCCGCCCCTCCTCAAAGCCTTATTTTGATTTCGTCCTGCCTAGCGGCGCGTATCGCTACCCGAGCAAATTTTACGCCAAAGCCGACTATGTCGTAAAAGAGGGCGAGGATTTTACTCGTGCGAGTGAAATCATAAATCAAACTGCAAAGATGGTTTTGGTGACAGCCATCGCAAATCCGCAGCGCCTGGAGCCTTATTTTAGCCTTTGCGTGGGGCGCGAGATTTATCCCGATCACTACGCGTTTTCGCGGGACGAGCTAGCAAAAATCCTAGCTCATTACGGTGCTACATCGCTACTGGTCACGCGAAAAGACGCCGTAAAGATGGAGGAGTTTAGCCTGCCTCTCTCCGTTATCTCGCTAAAAACGACGTTGGCGGATAAATTTAAACGAATTATCAAAGAGAAAATTCTATAATCTCCTAAAAATTTTGGGACACATTAAATGAAATTTATACTAACTTCTTGCGCCGATAAGGACGCGGCTAAAACTCTATCCAAAAAGCTCATAAAAGCTAAATTTGCCGCTTGCGTCAGCCTTTTTAAGGCAAATAGCGTTTATTTTTGGGACGGCGAGATAAAGGACGAAAAGGAGCGGATTTTACTCATAAAAACCGCGGTTAAATTTAAAAAAGTCGCTAAATTTATCGTGAAACATCACGACTATGATCTGCCCGAGATTGTGGCTTTTAAGGCGGATAAAGCTAGCAAAAAATACAAAAAATGGATAAAAAAGGAAAGTAAATGAAGCTATTTCAAACTAGAGCGAGTGTGGGCGAGAGCCTAAAAAGCGTAGAATTTAGCCAAGCGCTACTAAGCCCCAGCTCCGCTCACGGCGGGCTATACGCGCCGACGCAGCTACCGCGGCTGGACGATAATTTCTTTGCGGAGGCGGTAAATTTAACCTACGCACAAATCGCTCTGAAAATCATAGAGAAATTCGGATTTGACGCGGACGCGGCGATGTTTGAGAGGGCCGTGAAGCGGTACGAGAGATTTGACGATCCGCAAAATCCCGTGCAAGTGCGAAAAATTGGCGAAAACATCTATGTAAACGAGCTTTATCACGGACCTACGCGCGCGTTTAAGGATATGGCGCTGCAGCCGTTTGGCGCGCTGCTTAGCGAGCTAGCCGCAAAAAGAGGCGAAAAATACCTCATAATGTGCGCTACTAGCGGCGACACCGGACCTGCGACGCTAGAGACCTTTGCGGACGCGCCCGGCGTCAAGGTCGTTTGCCTCTATCCAAAAGACGGCACGAGCGAGGTACAGCGCCTACAAATGATAAATGCCGGCGCCGCAAACCTCAAGGTAATCGGCATCGAGGGTAACTTTGACGATGCGCAGCGCGCGCTAAAAAGCCTGCTGGCTAGCGAGAAATTTAAAGAGCGTCTAAGCGCTGCCGGACTCTCGCTCTCGGCGGCAAATTCGGTAAATTTCGGCCGAATTTTATTTCAGATCATCTATCACGTTTACGCTCACGTCTATCTGCTAAAAACGGGCGAGCTAAAGGGCGAATTTGACATCGTCGTGCCTAGCGGAAACTTTGGCAACGCTCTGGGCGCATACTACGCCAAAAAAATGGGCGCAAAAATCGGCAAAATCAAAATCGTCTCAAACGCAAACAACATCCTAACCGAGTTTTTCACGCAGGGGCGATACGATCTGCGCGGCAAAAGTCTGATTAAAACGATCAGTCCCGCGATGGATATCCTCGTTTCTTCAAACGTCGAGAGGTTGCTTTTTGATAAATTTGGCGCCGTGAGAACCAAAGAGCTGATGGATAGTCTTGCCGGCGATGGTTTTTACGAGCTTTCAAGCAGCGAGCTTGGCGCGTTAAAAGAGGACTTTGACGCTGATTTTTGTAGCGACTCGGAGTGCGAGAAATACATAAAAGAGTGGGCGGCAAAAGGCGTCGCTGTCGATCCGCACACGGCTACATGCTTTAAAGCGGCGGCAAATTTAGCGCGTCCGTGCGTGATAACGTCGACCGCGCACTGGGTTAAATTTGCTCCGAGTATGTTTAAGGCGCTAAAAAATGAAACGCTAAAAGATGAAAAAAGCGGGCTTGAGACCTTGGCGGCGGAGTTTAACGACGAAGTGCCAGGTGTGATAAGGTCGCTCTTTGCAAAAGCCGCCGTGCATAACGAAATCTCCGCAAAAAGCGATATAGAGGCTAAAATTTTAGCTTGGATCGAGCGATGATCATCATCCCGGCAAGGCTCGCTTCGACGCGAATGCCAAATAAAATTTTACGCGAAATAAACGGCGTACCGATGTTTATCGCTACGGCGCGCAGGGTGAGCGCGGCTGACGAGGTCGTTATAGCCGCAGACGACGAGGGCGTGGTGCAGATCGCGCAAAAATTCGGCTTTAAGGCCGTGATGACGAGCCAGGCGCATCAAAGCGGAACCGACCGCATCAACGAAGCGGCTGGAATACTCGGCGTCAAAGATAGTGAAATCATCATAAACGTGCAGGCCGATGAGCCCTTTATCGAGCCTGAAAATATCGTCAAATTTAGAGAGTTTTGCGCGAAAAACGCGGAGAGAGCATTTATGTTTTCGTGTTTTAAATTTGTAGGCAGCGAGCTAGCGGACGATAAAAACCTGGTTAAGGTTGTGACCGACGACGCGGGCCACGCGCTTTATTTTTCGCGATCGCGCATCCCGTTTGACCGCGCGCCGTTTGACGCGTACAAGGCGCATCTGGGTATCTACGGCTACAGTGCGGCAAATTTAAAAAGATTTTGCTCATTTGCGCCGTCGACGCTTGAAAATACCGAAAAGCTCGAGCAACTGCGCGCTCTATCAAACGGTGAGAAAATCCTCATGCTCGAAGTGCAAAGCGACAGCATCGGTATCGACTGCGAGGAAGATCTGCAAAGGGCACGGGCGAAATTTGGCACTCTGGTAGATTAACGCCGAAAGCCCCGAAATTTGGTAAATTTGCCCAAAGGAAAAATGCATGACGAATGAGAAATTTACCGAACAAGTCACGACTCTGGCGAAATTTTTACAGACTTACTGCACTGATAAACACGCACTAGAGCCAAAACGTGAGATAAATTTGGAGCTAATTTATAAGGGCGAAAATTTAAATAATAGCGTTCAGACGCAGCTTTGCACCGAGTGCGAGCAGCTGTTTTTCTACGCTCACGAGCGGCTTTTGGCCTGTTCCCACGATATCAAACCAAGCTGCCGCAAATGCCCTCATCCGTGCTACGAAAAGCCTAGATGGACGCAGATGGCAAAGATAATGAGATATAGCGGCGTGAAACTCGGACTTGTAAAACTTAAAAAGATTTTTACCTTTTTAAAAACGGCGGAGTAGAGTCCGCAAAGCAGCATGTTTGAGGCCAAATTTGATAAATGATTTGACTGCGTAGAGTGCATATGATTTGATCCGATGGCGGCGCAAATTTAGCAAAAGTATAAGCGCTTAAAAGGTGTAGAGTTTTTTGGGGAGAGATTAGGTGGTTACCCTGAAAGGATTCGAACCTCTGTTAGCTGATCCAGAGTCAGCAGTTCTACCACTAAACTACAGGGTAACGATAGGCGAAATTATAGCGAGCGAAATTTAAATCAGCTTTAATTATCTCAAATTTCAAGAATAAAACCGCAAAAATCTCCGCGCAAATTTCACAGCCCGAATTTTTCAAGATGAGCTAAAAACTTTTCAGGCGGATAAAAACCGATGAGGCGCGCGTTTTTTAGCTCGTCTTGCGCGTCGCTACCTGCACTGAAAAAGAGTATCGCCGGCGGTCCGATGAGTCCGAATTTTTTCATTATCTGCGCGTCGTCATTGCTATTTTTTGTCACGTCCACTCGCAAAAGAGTAAAATTTTCTAGCTTTTTTAGCACGGCTTCGTCTTTAAAAGTGATCTCGTCAAGCTCGTTGCAGCTAGCGCACCAAGTCGCATAAAAATCAATAAGCACGGGTTTAGACGAGCTTTTTACCGCATTTTCTAGCTCGGTCAAATTTGAGACGGCAATAAAATTTGGCTCATTTTTACTCAAATTTACGCTAGCGCTACCTGCGTTTTTAAAGCCTTCAAGCGGATTTAGCGCTGATTTAGCGCCCGAAAATGAGCCCGCGATCAGCAAGACGGAGTAGATAAAGGCTAATAACGCCGCACCTTTTAGTAGTTTTTTGCCGCCGCTTTGCTCGCTACTTGTCGCATCAAAAGCTCCGAAAAATACGCTGGCAAACACGCCGATAACGCCGTAAAGCAGTAGCTCCGCCGTAGTTCCCAGTACGCGCGCGCTCAGCCAGACCGCCATTATCAGCATGATAAAGCCAAAAATCGTCTTGATTTTGTCCATCCAAGCGCCCGGCCGCGGTAAAATTTTACCCGAGCTCACTCCAATGAGCAGTAGCGGCACGCCCATGCCAAGCCCCATCGTAAATAGCGCAAGCCCACCAAACAGCGCGTTTCCGCTCTGCGCGATATAAAGCAGCGCGCCCGCAAGAGGTGCGGCGACGCAGGGGCTAGCGATGAGCGCAGATAAAAATCCCATCGCAAAAACGCCGATTATGCCGCCTTTGCTTTGGGCTTTTTTGCTAAGCGCATTTTGCATAGCAAGGGGCATCTGAAGTTCGTAAAGTCCGAACATCGAAAGCGCGAGCGCGACGAAAACGAGGCTAAAACCGATCAGTATGGCCGGGGTTTGTAGCGCGCTTTGCACGCCCGAGCCAAAAACGCTAGCCGCCACGCCTGCGACTGCGTAGGCGCACGCCATCGCAAAAACGTAGACAAGAGAGAGGAAAAAGCCGCTCGTAGCGCGCGAGTTTTTGTTTTTGTCCTTTTTAGCGTGCGGGTTGTCGCTATCAAATTTGGTCGAAGTTTCGTCTGGCGCGCTTAAATTTACCTCGCCGTTTTTCTCGCCCCTAGCTTGCTTTGAGACGATGATTGACGATAAGATCGGTATCATCGGAAATATGCAAGGCGTGAGCGATAGTAGCAGCCCATAGCCAAAAAACGTGGCGAGCGAGAGGAGGAAATTTGCGCTGCTAAGGCTTGCGGCGATGGAGTCTTGCTCGGAGAGCGGCGCCTGCAAGCCGGCAAATTCAGGCTCGGCGGCCTCTATGATCTGTGCAACCGAGTAGCCGCTAAGACCCTTTTTGACGCTAAATTTGAGTACTTGCGGTTGGTAGCAGATGCCGTCTTTGGCGCAGCCTTGGTATTCGAGCTTTAGGGTGAAATTTTCGCCGCCGCTAAGCCCTTTTAGCAAATTTATCGGTACGAAAAGGCTAAATTTATCCGTATAAACCTCGCGTTCGTCGTAAATTTCGCCTTTTGGGAAGTTTAGATGCGAGTTTAAATTTTTGTCGCCTAGGCTTGCCGAGAGACTGTCTTTATAGACGTGGATATTTGGCGCGGGGGCAAATCTAAACTCGACGTTTTGCTCGTCGGCGTGCGCGGTGAGGCCGAAGGCTTCTTTAACCGAAAGCGGTTCGGCAAACATAGCGCAGCAAGTCAGAATCGCCGCAAAAATCATCCTAAAAATCATAATATTCCTTGAAATTTTTGTCGTATTTTACACAAGCTCCCATAAAGTCAGCGTTAAATGTTAAATTAAGAGGCGTATTTTAGCTAAATTTTAATTATTTGATAGTAACATTTTAAAAATACCCAAAGGAGGTTTAGAGTGAGTAAAAACGGTACGAATAGCGTGAAATTCGACTACGAGCACGAACTACGAAAACTACAAATCGAGCTTTTAAAATTTCAAAATCACGTAAAAGAGCAGGGTCTGCGCGTACTCATCATCATCGAGGGGCGCGACGCGGCGGGCAAGGGCGGCTCGATAAAGCGCCTAACCGAGCACCTAAATCCGCGCGGATGCCGTATAGTAGCGCTTGAAAAGCCAAGCGACGTCGAGCGCTCGCAGTGGTATTTTCAGCGTTACGTCGCGCATTTACCGAGCGCGGGTGAGATCGTGATCTTTGACCGCTCGTGGTACAACCGCGCTGGCGTTGAGCCGGTGATGGGCTTTTGCACGCAGGAGGAGCACAAGGAGTTTTTGCGCGAGGTGCCTAAATTTGAGGAGATGATCAAAAACTCAGGCATCATTTTCTTTAAATTTTACCTCTCGGTTTCAAAAGAGGAGCAAAAAAAGCGCTTCAAAGAGCGTCTCACCGACCCGCTAAAGCAGTTTAAAATCTCCCCAGTGGATGAGAAAAGCCAGGAGCTCTGGGATCAGTACACCATCGCCAAATACTCGATGCTGCTAGCCTCAAACACGCCGTTTTGTCCGTGGACGATCATCGTCTCAGATAGCAAAAAGCAGGCTCGTATAAACCTTTTTAGGCATATCCTAGCAAACGTCGAATACCCGAAAAAAATAGACGCCAAAAACTTCGAGTGCGACGAAGGTATTGTAAGGAGCGGCGAGGAGGAGATCCGCCAGATGGAGGCAAATCTCAAAAACGAGAAGCTATCCAAGATGAACGGATAGGGCAGTTTTGGGTCAAATTTGACGTGCGATGCGGGAAAATGGCCTCGCGAGAATTTGCCTAAAATAAGTCAAATTTGACTCGGCCGTTAAATTTATACGCGGGCGGCAAAACCCGCACCTTTTTGATACGAACGGCGGAATTAGCACTCATCTGTTTAAATTTACTAGCCGCTCTTGTAAATTTAACAAAGCCGAGCGGAGCTAAAATTTAACTCAAACCATAGATAGACTTGTTTTTTAGTCTTAATGATTAAAAATATTCAATTTAACGAGCCAGCTTGACTCTCTTTGCTTTTCTGCTCTTCTTGAATTGTATTTATACGATTCCAAGAGATAAAGTAAAGTATTTGTGTTATTACAAATATTATTATAGTTATACCAAAGCCGTATCTTATCTCATCGGTCACCCAAAATGAGTTTAAAAGCATGTAAAGGGTAGCAGATAACGCGATAAAGCAAAGAATGTAGCCATATATACACCATCTAAATAGCTTTACGCCGGTTATCTTAGCGAGTTCAAAAAACATCAACGCCCACATACAAATTAAAAATAATATACTTAAAGCTCCTAAAGCAATACCGGCATTTAGGGGCATGTTTGGGTTATCTAAAGCAGGAATAGTTATGAGATTTGAAAATATTATACCCAAAATAAATAGTGTATAAAAAGTCATCAAAGATGATGATTTGGCGATATTGGCAATCCCTGAAACGGCAACATACATAAGTATTAGCCAGATTAAGCGAAATACTATGCCTCCGACTGACCATTCACTATTCCACATAAATAAGCTGGCTATAAAAAATACATTTGCAAAAAATGCAAAACCCTTTATGCGCTCTAATTTATTATTAAAAATTTCGTTATCATTTTCCACATGTTTCCCTTTTTCTTAATTTTGAAAATTTACTGATTATATTTGATCCAAGAGACCAAATTTACTTTTATTATAGTTTTTATTTGCTAAAAAATATCTTTATATAAAACGACTTAGATTTAAGTTGTGTTAGTTAATTTTATGAAATTTTACGGCAGAATTTGACTAAACATCCTCCATATTTTCCACGCCGTACCACGCACCAACAAGCAAAGCCTGAGACATTGCCGTTATCAAGATATTAGCCCAGTGGAGCGCGCTGCCGATTTGCGCTTTTACAAAAACCGCGACGTAGTCGGATAAAACCGAGAGTATAAACATGTAGGCATAAATTTTAAACAGCGGATTTTGCGTGATGCGAGCCAACCTAAAATTTAAAATCGCCCAAGAAATCGCCGACAAAGTAAATAATGTAAAAAATATAAGCATAAACTCGGCGGTATAAAATCTTTCCTTAAAATATGCCGTTGCCACCATAACAACCCAAAAAATCCAACTCGCATGAAACGGCCGCACAAGATTTATCTCACATAGAGGCTGAAGTGCTTTAAGAGCCACATAAAAACAAACGAGTGCGCCTATGGATGTGAGCACCCAATGGTTTTTGTTCTGAAACTGCGGCGAAAAAGCTACAATGTAAAACGACAAAATCGTAAGCGACATGCAAATAGCCGCCAGAAATCCAAAATTTCTTGCGTTTTTTATGGTTTGGGCTCTGTTTTCGGTCAAATTTTGTTCGTTTTCACTCATCTTACTCTTCCTTTATCATAGTCCAAGCGTATAGGTAAAATGCGGTCGGCAGCACGTAGAGTGCCGCTATGGTTAGCGCTGCAAGCAGTATGGAAAAGACCGCCGTAAAATAGCCCGTGGATAGCATTATCTGCAGCGCAAAGGCGATAATAAAGCTAGTGATAGCGAAAAATACGTAAGTCTTAAAAAGATCGTTTTCCGTAATCTTTGCAAGGCTGAAATTTAACTTAGCCCAAAGAACGGCTAGATAGACAGTGATAGCTAGTATAAACAGTCCCGCCAGTCCGGCACCAGCAGTAGCAGGTCGGTCCTCTACGCCGCGTATAAAGCCAAACGCTATACCGACTACCGCAAATACGATAGATGCAAAAATCATCTGTTTATAGATGCTAAGCACGTCGGCGCCGTAAATTTCCTCTAGTTTTTTAAGTGCATACCACATATAAACGGCCGCAGCGAGAAAAAGCACGAAATTTACCGAGCCTTCAAGCAGTTTTATCAGCTGCTCTTGCGACTCGCCGTGCGGCTGCGTAAATATCAGATAAAGCTTGGCAAAAAACGATACGGCAACGGTCGCTAGCATAAGCTGACACGAGATGATACCTTGCCTTTTGGCTTCTTTTAGCGTTTCTCGTTCGTAAGAATTTTCTTGCGCGTTTTCTTTTTGGGGTGTAATTTTATTTGCGCGGCTTTGCTCGGCGTCAAATTTGAGCTCCGTTGCTAGCTCGTTACGGCTGCTAAAATTTGGTTCGTTTGTGCTTTGGGCGTTTAAATTTGACCTATCGCCGAGCTGGTTGGTTAAATTTATCTCGATTTCGCTTTGCTCGTTTGAGAAATTTTCCACACTGATCCACGCCGCGAGCAAGACGCCCGAAGTCGCTAGATCAAAGAGCGCGTTTATGAGAGGTGCAAATTTGACGATAGGAGCGATGAGGGTGGGCGAGAGGACCTCTAGCATGCCGTAGATGAAGTTTGCGCCCATGCTAGCGGCGAGCATCCACGCGTAAATGCTAAAAAGCGCGCAGCCCGAGCCCTTTGCGAGTTTGAGATTTATGACGACCCAGGCGACCAAGACGGCAAATGCGGCAAGCGGGATGATGACGTCGGAGATGAGGTCGAGATAATCTTTATCAAAAACGTAGAGCGCAATAGTGCACAAGATCACCGCTAACAAGCCGTTGTAAGCGTATTTAAAGATAGTGAAGACGTTTGAGCTTGACAGCTCCTGTGCGCGGATGAGCGCGTAGTGGAAAAACGTCAGCGCAAACAGCCACGCTAGCGTGCGAACGATCCAAAACAGGCTCTGATCGCTCACTAGAAAACTCGCGTTCGCACACAGGATGCAAACTGCGCCGAGGATGCCCTGCGTTCTAGCTTTGTTAAAATTTTTATCCATTTTTCTCTCTTTCGGCGGTTTTGGTTTTAAATTTATAAAATTTGGCGCTCAAATTTGCGTCAAATTTGAGGGTCACAAAAGAGAAAATATACATAAATTTGTTTTAAACGGTTATTAAATTTAAGTGGATAAAGTGCTTTAAAATCAGTACGCTTGCATAAGAATACTAGAGTAAATTTGTAAATTTTGGTCTTTGGCGCGAAGCCTCAAGCAGGCGAGTTTGTCGACGAAGAGGATCTTTTGCCCCCTTCGTGTTAAACTAGAAGTTAAATATTTTCTCCTGCTATCATACCAAACGTTAGGCAGTCTAGTATCGCGCAGCTACCTAGCCTGCTAGCTCCGTGCGTACCGCCCGTAACCTCGCCCGCGGCATATAGACCGGCGATCGGCTCATCGTCGATATTTAGGACTTGCGCTTTGGTGTTGATCTTTACGCCGCCCATGGTGTGGTGCAGCTTCGGAGCGCCGCGCATAGCGTAAAACGGCGGTTTTGAGACCGTGATACCGTCGGTTAGCTTCATCGGTTTACCAAAGTCCTCGTCGACGCCCGACGCCACAAAGCCGTTATAACGCTCTGCGGTTTTGGTTAACTCTCCCGCAGGCATTTTATAAAACGCCGCCAGCTCCTCAAGGGTGTCGAATTTTTTGATGACGCCGTTATTCATCGGATTTTCGAGGTCGCTCGGCACTAGTTTTGCCGCAGCTACGGAGTCGCAGAGGTTGATCGGATAGCTGTTTGCTTTGGCGTCGATGATTTTAAACATCGCGTCGGCTCTGATTTTGCGGTCGGCTAGCTCGTTCATATAGCGTTTGCCGGTTTTTGGATCGACGGAAAATCCGTATCGGAAGCTAGCTTGGGCTGCAAATTTGCTCGTGATGCCGTTGCCTTTTTCGTCCGGGCATTTGTACGGGATATACTGGATCCAGCCCACTTGCACCGGTAGTGCGCCTACCTTAAATGCCGAAATGAGCGTGCCTGCAGTGGCTCCCGGGTGGTTTGTGGTGTCAAACTCTGGTACTGCGCGAGGATCTTGGAGCTTTCTAAAGAATTTATCGCTGCAAAAGCCGCCGCTTGCGAGTATGACGCCTTTTTTAGCTTTGATGATTTTCTTGTCGCCGCCTTTGTTTTCTCGGTCGTCGCTAAAGAGATCTTTGTCGAATTTATAGTTTTCTCTCACGGTTACGCCGACGACGCGACCGCTTTCGTCTGTTACGAAGTCGTCAAATTTCGTACGAGTACGAAGCTCGCAACCTTCTGATTTTTTAAAGGATTCTACGAGAGGCTGCACGATGCCAGAGCCGCTGGTGTTTTCGGTGTAGTACGTTCTAGGCACGCTATGACCGCCCTCTAGGACGAGCTTGTCTAGGTATTTTGCGCCGTGTTTAACCGTGAAGTTAAACGTATCTACGGCGCGGTCGGCTAGCACTTCAAGTAGCTCGACATGATTTAGTCCAAGTCCCGCCTTTACGCAGTCGGCGATAAAAATCTCTTTTGAGTCTTTGACGCCGTTTTTCTTTTGTAGTTCACTGCCTGGTACGGCAAAAATTCCGCCGTTTACGACGCTGTTGCCGCCCACGCGACCCATTTTTTCTAGGATTAGCACCTTGTTTCCGCGTTCGCTCGCTTTGATGCCCGCTGCAAGACCCGCAAATCCGCTGCCGATGATGACGACGTCCCATTCCTCGTCAAATTTTACGTCTTTTGCGCTTACTGCGGCTTCTGCATTTACCGCTCCTAGCGCAAGAGCACCGGCACCTGCTAAGCTCATTTTGAGCATGTCGCGTCTTGAAACGTTACTTTTTACCATGATTCTCTCCTTGAAATTTAGATATTAAATTATAAATTTTATATATACATAAGTATTTAATAAAAATTTGATTCTATATTGGAAATTGTACTGCAGTATCGCGTAAACCAAACTTAAATTTGAGATAATTGTATTAAGTTATTTTAAATTTTTTATTATATTTTAAGAAGATAGTCTGATTTTATACAGACTATCTTAAATTTTAGAGTTAGTTTACTTAGTCGTGTTTTTATCCGCTTTATCTTCAGCCTTCACCTCTTTAGGTGCCACATAATCCTCCCCGAAATAAGCCTTTTTTATCTCTTCTTTTTTGATTGCGGC
>CALCKS010000035.1 GCA_937965895.1 uncultured Campylobacter sp. | reverse complement strand
TTATTTTTTGATCATGCGTTTGTATGGGCCGAAGCGGTGATCGTTCTCGTCAAATCCGTCGTTGTAGGGCCCCACGTCCATATCCATCTGCTTGACGTCTAGGTCTGGGAAATCTTTCTCTCTATCGGATTTGATCTTGCGCGGTTTTGAGTTTATATACGCCGTCACGTCGAAAGCTTCCTCCCAGCTTAGCGAGGCGTCTCCTTTAGGCATAGTGGCTTTGACATACCTCGCTCCTTCGATGAGCCTATACATACCGGCGCCCGTATTGTAGCTGTCATCGCCCCAAAGCGCAGGGAATGTGTAGTAATCACCGCTTTGAGCAAACCCCTCGTTTTTTATCCCTTCGCCGTTTTCGCCGTGGCAGGCGGCGCATTTTGCGGCGTAAATTTCGCGTCCTTTTTTAGGATCCGCCGCGCGGTCTAAAAACTGCGCCTTCGGCAGCCCCTGGCCTTTTACCTTTGCGCCGACCTCATATCCTGCGGAGAGCCAGTGCATGTAGGCGATCATTGCGCGCATCTCTTTGGAGTTCGTAGGGACCGCTTTGCCCGCCATAGAGCGCTGAAAACAGCCGTTTATGCGGTCTTGCAGCGTGACTAACTGATCCGATCTCGCGACATACTGCGGAAATCTCGCGTAGATACCCACGAACGGGCTTTGATCGGGCACGACGCCGCCGCTCGTATGACAGCTCGAACAGGAGAGGTTGTTACCCGCAAAGCGCATTTTTTCGTCCTTTGCCTGCGGTCCGAGATACCTCGTCGTTTCGTTGATGAGCTTCGCGCCGTAGATGACGGTCTTTGCATAAGGCGAGTCGCCGAGCTTTGCCTCGTCTATGACGCCGTTTTCGTCGATGCCTACGGGCAGCCTAAACTCCTGCGTCTTTTGCTCGTACGGCACGGCTTTTTTGGCGTTGAGTTTGGCTATATCAAAGCCTAAAATGGGCGTAAAAAATAGCGGAAGCGCTAAAACAAGGGCAGTTTTTCTCATATGTTCTCCTTTAAAAAAGTAAAATATACATTTGAAATTATTGAATTTTTTAGTTAAATGTGCGTTAAAATTTTAAAAAAGAAGCTATTACAGGATTTGCACAGAGGAAAATTTTAAAGGAGCCGATTTCAAAATTTGAGCGGGCGAAAAAATTTAAAAAGCTGATTTTTGCGATCTGCGCGCAGGGAAATTTTAAAAAAGCCGATTTTTGAAGGCTTGCAAGAGCGCAAATCTAAAGGTGCTTTCACTTTTGCGGCTCGTTTTGTGCACCGCTGGGCCGCTTGCTGCGTTGTTATATTTTGCGCCGCTGCATTTTTTGTCGCGGATGCGCCGCCGCACCGCGTACAAATGCGGAGCGCATGCAAGTGCTTGCGAGAAGCGAACGGGTAAAATTTAGACGGGTAATTTCGCTCATTCGTAAAACCGCAGTA
>CALCKS010000034.1 GCA_937965895.1 uncultured Campylobacter sp. | reverse complement strand
GCCTCTAAATCTTTTATAAAAACCAGCACGAAAAGCACTGTCAAAATCAGCCCAAAAATGACAAATATTATCAAGTCGTTACTCATCGTTCATCTCCTTTAGTTCTCTTATCATAGCCCGCTCTCTAGCGGTCACGTAGCCGTTGTAGTCGCTCTCGTCGCTTTCGTTTATGCGCGTGATTTTGGCGGTTTTTTCATCTAGCGCTTCAAAAAATATCGCCACGTCTCGCTTCGGAAAAATAGGCATAAAAATGCGTCCGTAGTACCTGGCACCTTCTTTAAATTTACCCTCTTTTATCCTAAAATTTTCAAAATTTATCCCGTCCAGCACGCTAGATTGCGCAAGCTCGAGCTTTATAAATTTTTCATTTTTTATGTAGGCGTTTAGCTCGTCAAATTTACGGTGAAGCTCGACAAGTAGCGTCAGTATCACCTGATCGCTCTCTTTCGTGTCGCCCTTTGCTTTGGCGCGCTTTATCCACGCTCCTAGCGGATCGTCCTCGTTGCCGCTAAGCTTATCGAATTCGCACAAAAACTCGCTCTCGCGATCGCCCGCTTCCTCAAAAACTATGTCTAAATTTGCCGGAACTAGTCTCATAAGCTAACCCAAACAAAAACGAAAAAAAGTATTCCAAGATAGCCGTTTAGCGTAAAAAACGCACGGTCGATCTTGCTAAAATCTCGCCTAACGATGCGGTGCTCGGCTATTAAAATCGCGCCGCAAAGCAAAATCCCGACAAAGGCCGCCGCGCCAAGCCCCCCAGCCCACGCAAAAAGCAGCCAAAAGATCACGGCCGTGGCGTGAAAGATCGCGGAGATAAACATCGTAGCTTTTTCGCCGTAAACGCTAGGTATGCTAAAAAGTCCGTGCTCGCGGTCAAATTTGACGTCTTGAAGCGAATAAAGCAGGTCAAATCCCGCCACCCAAAACATCACGCCAAGGCAGAGAAGTACGCTAAAAAGCGGTATCTCGCCAGTAACCGCGACGGCTCCGGCGATGGGCGCAAGGCCTAGCGAGAGGCCAAGGACTAGGTGCGCTAGCTCGCTAAAACGCTTAAAAAGCGAATATCCGCCGAGCACGGCTAGGATCGGAAAGCTCAGCCAAAACGCAAGCTCGTTTACTAGATGGGCGACGAGCACGAAGATGACGGCGTTTGCCGCGATAAAAATTTGCAGATTCGTCCTGCCGATACGTCCGTCCACGCTCGGGCGATTTGCCGTGCGCGGGTTTAGCTTGTCGATGTCCTCGTCCTTGTAGCGGTTAAATGCCATCGCGAAATTTCGCGCTGAAACCGCGCAAAGAACGCCCAAAATAAGCAGCTCCCAGCCAAACCAAGCCGTACCGTTTACCTGCGCGCTCGCCGTTATCATCGCCGTAAAGATAAAAGGTAGCGCGAAAACCGAGTGCTTAAAGACGATCAGTTCGTTAATATCTTTTAAAATATTTATAAATTTTTGCATAATCTTCCTGAAATTTTTGCTTTATTTTATCTTATAAAAGCGTAAATTGTGATAAAATTTGAGCCGATTCACGAATTTTAAGGCATTTTTATGAAAGAACTCGCCATCATCGGCACCACCGCCAGCGGAAAAACGGCGCTTGTGCTAAAGCTTGCAAGTGAATTTAACGGAGTGATTCTGAGTCTTGATTCGCTTTGCGTTTATAAATTTATCGATATAGCTAGCGCTAAACCCAGTGCAGACGAGCTAGCCTCGGTGCCGCATTTTGGGGTAAATTTGCTGATGCCTGATGAGCATTTTGACGTCGGGATGTTTTTTGAGGTTTATAAAACGGCACGCGAATTTGCGCAAAAAAACGGAAAAAATTTATTTATAACTGGCGGTAGCGGATTTTATCTAAAGGCGCTGCTATCGGGTCTCACGCCTAAATTTGAGCGCGTAGAAAGCGGCCTAAGCAACGCTCAAATTTACGAGCTAGTTTCAAGCCTTGATCCCGAATTTGCCGCCAAATTTAGCGCAAACGACACCTACCGCTTGCAAAAGTGGTTTGATATCCACTCCTTTTTGCGCTCTAGCGGGCGCGGCGAGGCTCCAAGCTCGTATCTGTGCGAAAATACCCTAGCCCCCGTCGCGTCAAATTTGGCGATTTTCGAGCTTAGCTGGGATCGTGACGAGCTAAGAGCGCGCATCAAAGAGCGCACGCGAGCAATGTTTGAGCAGGGTTTGCTGGATGAGGCGCGTGAGCTGTTTGTGCGGTATCCGCAGCGACCAAAGCCGCTAAACTCGGTCGGACTAAAAGAGTGCGGAGGGTTTTTGCGAGGCGAGATCAAAACCCAGACCGAGCTGGAGGAGCTCATCTGCACGCATACGGCGCAGCTAGCCAAGCGTCAGCGGACGTTTAATAGATCGCAGTTTGAGAGTAAATTTAGCGGCAGCGTCGGGGAGTGCGAAGAGAAAATAATAGAATTTTTGAGTGATTGATTTTGATTTGCGGCTTGTCTTTTGAGCGCTTTTTGCGGAGCTGGCTAAAATTTAGCTCGGCGGACTACTTGTCCAGCCTACGCTAAATTTTACCTGCGCAATCCCAAAAATCATCTCAAAACAAGCGTAGCGTTTTTGCGAAGCAAAATGTTTCTATAAAATACTTCGCCTTATCGTTTTACGCTCAAATTTGAAGTCAAATTTACAAATTTGAGTCGCCGAAACCTGCACCTTGAAAATATCAAAATTTAAAAAACTTTCTTTCTCTAAAACCGATTTTTTGGGAGAGGAAGGGGGGTTCTACTTACGAAGCGTCGCCCCTTCCTCTCCCAAGCCCCCTCTAACCCCACTGCACGTTCAAGGGGTGCGAATGCGCTATCGCGCCGCACATTTTTAAATTTAAGCCGCTAGCTTTAATAAAATTTGCAGTTAAATTTAGTAAAATCGGCAAAAATTATTCAAGACAAAATAGACGTAGTTTAAATAAATTTTTCTTGCCCGCAAAGGAGCGGACTGGTCGTCCGTGACTGCGGCGGGTATAGAAAAATTTATTCTAAAATCCGTCGTTTATGGGGAATTATAATGTTAGTTCATATCTGCTGCTCCGTCGACAGCCACTATTTTCTACAACGCTTACGCGCCGACCGCCCGCACGAGCGTCTAGTCGGCTATTTCTACGACCCCAACATCCACCCGTACAGCGAGTTTTTGATGAGATTTCGCGACGTAAAAAGAAGCTGCGAAAAGTTAGGCGTCGAGCTCATCTGCGGCGAATACGAATACGAGGCGTGGCTAGATGGCGCAAAGGGGCTTGAAAACGAGCCTGAAAGGGGCAAGCGCTGCGCGTATTGCTTTGATTTTCGCGTGGGAAATTCTGCCCAAAAAGCGCTCGAACTAGGCGAAAAATCGATCACCACGACGCTACTGATGAGCCCGAAAAAGGATTTCTCACAGCTAGAGGCCGCGCTAAATAAAGCAGCTAGCGAATACGAACTCGAAACATTTGCCGTGGACTACCGCGCGTGCGGCGGCACGAACGCGCAGTTTGAGCTCGCTAAAAAAGATAAACTCTATCATCAAAACTATTGTGGCTGTATTTTTGGGCTTAGTAAGCAGCGCGAGGCGCAAAAACTGCCGCTTAGCGAGCTGATGAGCGAGATTAGCGGGCGCGTGATGCCAGGCGGCATCGAAGAGCGCCTGGAGCTCTACGAAAAGGTACGCGAGTGCGAGGCTGCTGGCGTGAAATTTCATCTGTCGCGCAAGTATTTTCTAAACTACCGCCTGCTGCGCGCCTACGTCAAATTTGGCGGCTCGGTCGTGCCGTCGTATTTTTTGCTCTACTCGCATTTTAAGCGCGAAAACGTCAAATTTAGCGTGAGCGAGGCGGCGCAAATTTGCGACGAGCTGCGAGACGGAGTGACGCTGCTAAATTTGGCTAAATTTAACGAGCTTTCGGGCGAAAAATTCGCTAGCGTAAACGAGCTTTGCCGCCGGCCTATCGCGGTATCTCGCGAGCTAGAAATCCGCCGCGAGCTGTGCGGAGATTTTAGCCAAAATCCAATAATCGTGCTGAATGAAATTCGCGCGGGCAGGTACGAAATCTACGCTAAAGACGAGCTTTATAACGATAGTCGCGAGGTTTTGGTAGCACAAATTTGAGCTAAATTTAGCGCGCTCGAGATAAAAGGCGGGAGCGAAAATTTAGTGGCTAAATTTTGCCCGGCCAAATCAATAATCTTTTTCTTAGCAAAATTTGGCTAAAATCGGCTTTAAATTTTACTCACAAGGTTTAAAGTGATCGACATCGTTGAAATCCAAAAAATACTCCCGCACAGGTATCCTTTTCTGCTCATCGACCGAGTTACCGAGCTCGAGCCCGCCAAACACATCGTCGCGTACAAAAATGTCACGATCGGCGAGCCCGTATTTCAGGGGCACTTCCCGGGCCACCCGATATACCCTGGCGTGATGATCATCGAGGGTATGGCGCAAGCAGGCGGTGTGCTCGCGTTTAAGAGCATGAGCGACGAGCATCAAGCAAATATCGAAAATAAAGTCGTTTATTTTATGAGCATCGACAGAGCGAAATTTCGCCATCCGATACGTCCCGGCGACAGGCTCGAATACCGCCTCGAGGTGCTAAAGCACAAGGGCAATATCTGGGTGCTAAAAGGCGAAGCCTACGTGGACGGCACGCTATCGTGCGAAGCCGAGCTAAAAGCTATGATCGTAGACAAATAAGCGAGCCAAAATGAGAAATATCCATCCGCAAGCCGTCGTCGAGGACGGCGCCAAGATCGGCGATGACGTAACGATCGAGGCCTATGCCTATGTCAGCAAAGACGCGGTACTGGGCGACGGCGTGCTCGTAAAACAAGGCGCTAGGATCGTGGGCGACACGCATATCGGCGAGGGCGGTAAAATTTACAGCTACGCCATCGTGGGCGACATCCCGCAGGACGTGAGCTACCGCGCCGAGGAAAACACGGGCGTTCGTATCGGCAAAAACGCGACGATCCGCGAGTTTTGCACGATAAACTCGGGCACGCACAAAGGCGACGGGATCACGCGCATCGGCGATAACGCATTTATCATGGCCTACTGCCACGTCGCGCACGACTGTATCATAGGAAATAATGTCATCTTGGCAAACAACGCGACTCTAGCGGGTCACGTGGAGCTTGGAGACTATAGCGTCGTGGGCGGAATGACGCCTATACATCAGTTCGTGAGAGTGGGCGAGAGCTGCATGATCGCGGGTGCTAGCGCGCTATCTCAGGATGTCGTGCCGTTTTGCCTGGCTGAAGGCAACAGAGCCTATATCAGAAGCTTAAATTTAGTCGGTATCAGACGAAGATTCGATAAAGAAACGGTCGAAGAGATAAATAGGGCGTATAAATTTTTATTTAGAAAAAGCGGGGATCTAAAAGCAGCGGCTAGCGAGCTTTTAGCGGATGCAGCGAACGAACAGGTGCGAAAAATGTGCGAATTTATCCTAAGCACTAAGCGCGGTATCCCATTAGCAAAAGGAAGAGAATAATGGCGAGAAAATGTAATTTTTGCGGCGAGGTAGAGTCTGCCGATAGGAGACTGCTGGCCGATATAGACGGGACTGCGTTTATATGCGAGCACTGCATCACTGCCGCTTACAAGGTGCTTTACGGCGAGGAGAGCCGCGAGCAAGAAAAAGAAGAGCGAACTAGAGACTATCAAAATTTGACGCCAAAAGAGCTAAAGGCGGTGCTGGATAACTACGTTATCGGTCAAGATAAAGCCAAAAAGGTATTTAGCGTCGGCGTTTATAACCACTACAAAAGAATTTTTAGAAAAGGCGAGATCGAGGATGATACGGAGATCTCAAAATCAAATATCTTGCTCGTCGGCCCTACCGGTAGCGGCAAGACGCTGATGGCGCAGACGCTGGCTAAATTTCTAGACGTGCCTATCGCTATCTGCGACGCTACGAGTCTAACGGAGGCCGGCTACGTCGGCGAAGACGTGGAAAATATCCTAACCCGCCTTTTGCAGGCCGCAGACGGCGACGTAAAGCGTGCCGAGCAGGGCATAGTTTTCGTCGATGAGATAGATAAGATCGCCAGAATGAGCGAAAACCGCTCGATCACGCGCGACGTGAGCGGCGAGGGCGTGCAGCAGGCGCTTTTAAAAATCATCGAGGGTAGCCTCGTAAATATCCCTCCAAAAGGCGGCAGAAAGCACCCTAATCAGGAATTTATCCAGATAGACACCTCAAATATCCTATTTGTCTGCGGCGGCGCGTTTGACGGCCTGGCCGACATCATCGAGCGCAGGATCGGTAAAAACGTGCTGGGATTTGGTCAAGACAAACGCTCTAAAGACGACAAGGAAAATTTGTTAGACGCGCTAGAGAGCGACGATCTGGTGCATTTTGGACTGATCCCGGAGCTCATCGGCAGGCTACACGTTGTCGCTACGCTAAATAAAATCACCGAGGATGATATGGTGCGAATTTTAACCGAGCCTAAAAACGCGATACTAAAGCAATATCAAAAGCTTTTCGCAATAGATAGGGCGAATTTAAAATTTGACGACGAGGCACTAAAAGAGGTCGCAAAACTAGCCATCGAGCGAAAAACGGGAGCCAGAGGGCTACGAAGCATAATGGAAGAGGTGATGACTGATATAATGTACGAACTGCCGGAGCTTGCGGGCTACGACGTGGTGATCACCAAAGAGGTCGTAAACGGCAAAGAAAAGCCGATTTTCGTAAAAAACAATAAAATAAGCGCATAAGGATACAGATGATTTTAGACCAGTTAATAGGATTTTTTTCAAGCGATATGGGTATCGATCTAGGCACGGCAAATACGCTAGTTCTAGTAAAAGATAAAGGTATCATCATAAACGAACCGTCGGTTGTCGCGGTACAACGCGAAAAATACGGCAAGCAAAAAATATTAGCCGTCGGACATGAAGCAAAAGAGATGGTGGGTAAAACTCCGGGCGATATCGAGGCGATCCGTCCGATGAGAGACGGCGTTATCGCGGATTTTGATATGACAGAAAAGATGATCCGATATTTCATCGAAAAAACTCACCGCAGAAAGAGCTTCCTGCGCCCTCGTATCATCATCTCCGTTCCTTACGGACTAACTCAAGTCGAGCGTAAAGCCGTGCGTGAGAGTGCGCTAAGCGCGGGAGCTAGAGAGGTGTTTTTGATCGAGGAGCCGATGGCTGCTGCTATCGGGGCAAATTTGCCGGTGCGCGAACCGCAAGGAAACCTAGTCGTCGATATCGGCGGCGGTACGACGGAGATCGGTGTAGTCTCTCTAGGCGGCCTGGTTATAAGCAAGTCTATCCGCACCGCTGGCGATAAAATCGATATGAGCATCGTAAACTACATAAAAGAAAAATACAACCTCCTAATCGGCGAGCGAGCGGGTGAGGATATCAAAATTTCCGTCGGTTCGGCGATTCAGCTTCCCGAGGAGCTTAGCATCGTAGTAAAAGGTCGCGACCAGATCAGCGGCCTACTAAGCCGCGTGGAGCTAACGAGCGAGGACGTGCGCGAGGCTATGCGCGAACCTCTAAAAGAGATCGCAGACGCCCTAAAAACCGTACTTGAGATGATGCCGCCGGATCTTGCCGGAGATATCGTAGAAAACGGCATCGTGCTAACCGGAGGCGGAGCGCTGATCCGCGGCCTTGATAAATATCTAAGCGATATCGTTAAGCTTCCCGTTTTTGTCGCGGACGATCCGTTGCTAGCCGTGGCTAGAGGCACCGGCAAGGCTCTTGAGGAGATTAAATTTTTACAACAACTCGTAAATGAAGAGTAAAATTTTATTCGTCGCTCT